>NZ_JABXGF010000006.1:0-106256 GCF_025407985.1 Curtobacterium sp. C2H10
GCGGCGCGGCGCGCGCGCTCGCGCGGCGCGGTGCCGACGGGCAGCGTCGCGACGGTCTGACGCGCGGCGCGCGGGGCGCGGGGCGCCCCGCGAGGTTTCGTGAGCAGAAATGGTCGGGTCACGTGCGCGCGCCCGACCATTTCTGCTCACGAGATGCGCGGCAGTCGCGGGGCGCCCATGCACGGACGGGAGGCGCGGTGCGGGCTGGCACCGTGCCTCCCGTCCGGCGGTGGTCGCGCCGCGCATTCGATGCGCCCGGTGCGCCATGGGAACGACGAAACCCCGGTCCTGGAGGACCGGGGTTTCGTGTGCCGCGGAGACGGAGGGATTTGAACCCTCGGTCCCCTCAAAGGGGACTCCACCTTAGCAGGGTGGTGCACTCGGCCGGACTATGCGACGTCTCCAAGCACTCTCGCGAGCGCTCCCACCACCATACAGGAGGTCGAGCACTGTCTCGACACCGACCCTGTCTCGGGCGCACGGCAGGGTCCCCCGAAGTGGGGACAGTCGGGGGTTGTCCACCCGTACCCCGGTCAATAGCATCGTCGAGGCGCGGCCATCACATTCCGGGGTCTCACCCCGTCGCCGCGACACAGCACCGACGTCGCTCCTGGGCGGCGAGCCCGACGCGCGCCCGATCGCGCGAGGCTCAGACCGAGGAGTGACCAGGGGGCGCGGCCCACCACCGCGCCCCCGTTCTCGGTGGTTCGAGTGCGCTGGGCTCGCTGGATTCGCGGGCAGTTCTTCGCGCTGGGCGACATCTCACGGGCCGGGGAGCGCGTGGAGTGTCGGTGAGCGCGAAACCTCGGGGACCGGGGTCAGGAGCCGAAGGCCTTCGAGCAGGTCTGCTCGTCGGCGGACTGCCCCTGCAAGCCGTCGAGGGTCTCGGCCGGAGCCGTCGCCGCGGGGCTGTTCGCGGGCGCGGAGGCTCCACCGGCAGCGGCACCGGCTGCACCTGCGCTCGCACCATCCGCACCAAGGCTCGCACCGACACCCGCCCCCGCGCCCGCGCCGCTCGCACCGGCACCCGTCCCCGTGCTCGCACCGGCACCCGTCCCCGCACTCCCCGTGCCCGACCCCGCGCCGGCAGCCGAGCCACCGGCACCCGAAGCCGACCCCGCGCCCGCCGCACGCTCCGCCCCGATCCCGGTGCTGTCCGCACCGAGCGAGAACGACTGGTCCGCCCGGATCTTCGCGAACAGCTGCGCCGCGAGCTCCGCCGACGGCTGCACCTTCCCCGAGTACACCCCCGTCCCACCGGTCGTCCCCGGGTACTGCACGAAGTTGACCTGCGCGAGCGGGAGGTCCTGGAGCGCCCGCCCCATCTCCACCATCGTGCCGGCGTCGTTGAGGCTCTGCGACAGCTGCATGTTCGAGGCCGCTGCCCGGGCCAGCTTGTACAGGGTGGGCGGCGAGGTGAGGGTGTCGTTCGACTTCACCGTGCGCAGCAGCGAGGACAGGAAGGCCTGCTGGCTGGAGATCCGCCCGAGGTCCGAGCCGTCGCCCACACCGTGCCGGGAGCGGAGGAACGCCAGCGCCTGGTCACCCTGCAACGTCGAGGTGCCCTGCGGCAGGTCGAGCCCCGTGTAGCGGTCGTGGATCGGCTGCGCGACGCACACCGGCACACCGCCGATCGCGTTCGACATCTCGATGACGCCCTGGAACGACACCGCCGCCGAGTACTGCACGTCGAGGCCGGTCAGTCCCTGCACGGTCTGCACGACGCAGTTCAGTCCGCCCTCGCCCCACGCGCTGTTGATCGGCTGTGCGGCCATGGCGGGTGTCGTCCCGGAGCCGTCCTGCTTGCGGCACGCGGGGATCGGCGTGACGAGGTCGCGCGGGATGCTCACCGCGGTGGCGTTGGTGTGGTCGGCCGAGACGTGCAGCAGGATGTTGACGTCGTTCAACGTGGCGTCGCGTTCGCCGTACGCCGTGCCCTGCTCGGGGTCGTTGTCCGTGCCGACGACCAGCATGTTGAAGCCGCCCTGGTACGAACTCAGCGCCGCCGGTCCCTTCGCCGGCTGCGCTGGCTGCCCCTGGATCGCGACGCCGTCGCCGAAGTCGTCGGTGACCTGCTTGGCGGCGATCGCGGCGACCGACGCCGTGCTCACGAGGGCGACCGCGGCCACGCCGGAGAGCACCTTCATCGCGGTACCGACGGGGTTGCGGTGCCGGAGACGTCCGTGCCGTGCGATCCCGGTCGCTCGGTTCAGCCGGTGGGATCGGTCGCGGACGTCGTTCACGGGCACTCCTGTCGTGTGCGGACACGGTGCGTGCTCGAGCGGACGAGCACGCGGGCAGTGCCCTCCCTGTCGGGCACCGTGGGGTCCCGCGCTGACCCGGTCGGTCCCGGAGCCGCGGGGACGGCAACCGGACCACCCTGCCATGCGCCCGCCTGTCGATTCAGTGCGAGCGGCCCCGGAATCCGCGGTGAGTGCTCAGGCGGCCGCCCGGAACCGTTCCGGCAGGCCGATCAGGGCATCGGCGAGCTCGACCAGCGCCACCGCGCACTCGTCGAGCGCGTCCCGCTCGGCCGCGGTGGTCGCGCGTTCGGCGATCTTCCGGCGTTCCCGACGAGCGACCACGGCGTCGATCCCGTTCGCCAGCGCCACGTCGTCCGTGAAGAACGCGTCGAGCACGGCACGCTGCGACAGGAGCCAGTCGGCGCTGACGGCCGCACCGCTCCGGCGGAGCCACCACGAACCGAGCTCGACGAAGACCCCGCCCTCGGTCACGCACTCGCGGAGCCAGGCGACGTCGAAGCGATCCGCGCACCGCACCGCGCCCGCCGAGGGCTCGGTGATCATCGTCCGCGCGATCCGGATCCGCTCGATCATGTGGTCGACGGTCCAGTGCGCGACGACCACCCCGACGTACCGCTGCACCGAGACGAGCCGCAGGTTCTCGAGCGGCACGAGCGCTTCGCGCACCGGCGTCCGGGACACCCGCATGTCCGCCGCGATCGTGTCGAGCCGGATCCGCTGGCCACGCCTGTAGACCCCGCGCAGCACGTTGTCGAGCAGCCGCGCGAAGACCGCGTCCCGCAGCAGACTCCGTCGGATGCCGTGCGGATCGTCGTCGTCGCGACCCGGTCGGTGCTGTGCTCGCTCCATGCCGCCAGGATCACGCACGGCCCACGCCGCCGGCTTCGCGAGTGGTCGGCCCGTGGACCGTGCAGGACACTGTCGTGCTGTGGAGGACTGCCATGCGAGGACGATGACAGACCCCGGAGCGCGGCGCTAAACACTCCGCATACGGAATACTACTTCCGCGCCGCGTCCGCTTCCTTGGTCAGGACCGACAGGGGTTGCGTGACGTCCTCGAGCCCCTTCCGGGCCGCGTCGACGCCGAAGATCAGCGCCACGACGCCGCCCGCGATCATCACCGCGGACCCGAGCAGGTACCCCCAGAACAGCGGCTCGCGGGACGACCCGTCGCCGATGAGCGCGCCGTAGATGAGCGGCGCGACGGCACCGAAGATCTGCGCCAGCGCGAAGAAGTACGAGATCGCCTGCGACCGGAGCTCGAGCGGGAAGATCTCGCTCACGGTCAGGTACGCGCTGGACGCGCCCGCCGAGGCGAAGAAGAACGAGACGCACCAGAAGACGACCTGCACCGGCGCGGTGATCGCGTCGGCCTGGAACAGGAACGCCGAGGTGGCGAGCACGAGCCCGGACACCAGGTACGTCGAGAAGATCATCTGCCGACGACCCCAGGTGTCGAAGAACCGACCGAGGATGATCGGCCCGAGCAGGTTGCCGATCGCGAACGGGAAGAAGTACACGCTCGTCTCGGCGGTCTTCAGGCCGAAGAAGTTCGTGAGCACCAGTGCGTAGGTGAAGAAGATCGCGTTGTAGAGGAACGCCTGCGTGATCATCATCGTCGCGCCGACCAGGGTCCGGGTCGGGTACTGCCGGAACAGCACCTTCACGATCGTCCGGAACTTCACGTTCTCCGTCGGCGTGACGGTCATCGCCTTGGACTCGTCGACCTCCGGCAGCCGGTGCCCGGTGGACTTCTCGACCGACTCCTCGATCTGCGTGACCGTCGCCTCGGCTTCCTCTTCGCGTCCGTGCGTCATGAGCCACCGCGGACTCTCCGGGATGTGCCGCCGCAGGAAGATGATCGCGATGCCGAGCACCGGGCCGAGGAAGAAGCCGATGCGCCAGCCGATGTTCTCGGCGAAGTTGGCCGTGTCGAGCAGGTAGATGTTCGCGAACGCGCCGAGTGCCGCGCCGCCCCAGTAGGTGCCGTTGATCGCGATGTCGACGTGCCCGCGGTACTTCGCGGGGATGAGCTCGTCGATCGCCGAGTTGATCGCGGCGTACTCGCCGCCGATGCCGAGCCCGGCGACGAACCGGAAGGCTGCGAGGAACCAGAAGTCCTGCGCGAGCCCCGCGATGCCGGAGCCGATCAGGTAGATGGCCAGCGTGAGGATGAAGAGCTTCCGACGCCCCAGCCGGTCGGACATCCGACCGAAGACGATCGCGCCGACGACCTGCCCGACGAGGTAGATGGTGCCGAGCGAGGTCACCTGCTGCGTCGACAGGTCCAGGTCGGCCTGGAACCCGGCGTTCGACACGATCTGGATCTCGAGGCCGTCGAGGACCCACGAGACACCGAGTCCCACCACGACACTCCAGTGGAACCGTGTCCACGGCAGTCTGTCCATCCTGGCGGGGACCAGGCTCTTGATCGCCCCGTTCGTCGTGCTGCTCACGAGAGGGGAACGTACGCCCGGATCGACGAGATGGTTCAGATCCGGAAACGAACGGGTTCCGGGCTCGGAGCCGGATCCCCCTAATCGAATCCGGCTCCGATGCCGGAACCCCAATCATTGCAATTGCTATGAAAACTCACAAGCAGGAGGCCTGGAGGCGCGGTGCCAGCCCGCACCGCGCCTCCAGGCCCGAACGGCGTAACGTCGAAGAGGTGACCCGACCCGACATCAGAACGGTCGGCGAGCTCCGCACCTCTGGCCACCTCCAGAAGACGGTCCGCGCCGAGATCCGCGACAACCTGCTCAGCGCCCTCCGCGAGGGCCGCGACCCCTGGCCCGGCCTCCACGGCTTCGCCACCACCGTCGTCCCGCAGCTCGAACGTGCCCTGATCGCCGGGCACGACGTCGTCCTGCTCGGCGAACGCGGACAGGGCAAGACCCGACTCCTCCGGACCCTGCAGGGCCTGCTCGACGAGTGGACGCCGGTCATCACCGGCTCCGAACTCGGCGAGCACCCCTACGAACCGATCACGACGGCGAGCATCCGCCGGGCCGCGGACCTCGGCGACGCCCTGCCCATCAGCTGGCGGCACCGCGACGACCGCTACGTCGAGAAGCTCGCGACGCCGGACACGAGCGTCGCGGACCTCATCGGCGACGTCGACCCGATGAAGGTCGCCGAGGGCCGCAGCCTGGGCGACCCCGAGACGATCCACTTCGGCCTCGTCCCCCGGGGCCACCGCGGCATCGTCGCCATCAACGAGCTCCCCGACCTCGCCGAGCGCATCCAGGTCGCGATGCTCAACGTGATGGAGGAGCGCGACGTCCAGATCCGCGGCTACGTCCTGCGGCTGCCGCTCGACGTGCTCGTGGTCGCCAGCGCGAACCCCGAGGACTACACGAACCGCGGTCGGATCATCACCCCGTTGAAGGACCGCTTCGGCGCCGAGATCCGCACCCACTACCCGATCGAGCTCGAGGACGAGATCGCCGTGATCCGCCAGGAGGCGCGGCTCACCGCCGACGTGCCGGACGCGCTGGTCGAGATCCTCGCCCGGTTCACGCGTGCCCTGCGCGGATCGAGTGCGGTCGACCAGCGCAGCGGCGTCAGCGCCCGCTTCGCGATCGCCGGCGCCGAGACGATCTCCGCCGCCGCGGTGCACCGCGCTGCGCGGCAGGGTGAGGATCACGCGGTCGCGCGGCCGATCGACCTCGAGACCGCGATCGACGTCCTCGGCGGGAAGATCGAGTTCGAGAACGGCGAGGAGGACCGCGCCGACGAGGTGCTCGAGCACCTGCTCCGGACCGCGACCGCCGAGACCGTCCGGGCGCGCTTCCGCGGGCTCGACTTCGCGGTCCTCGTCGAGGCGCTCGACGGGGGCACGATGGTGACCACGGGTGAGCAGGTCAGCGCCCGCGCCTTCCTCGAGGGCCTGCCGTCGATCGGCGAGTCCGACCTGTACGACCAGATCTGCGAACGGCTCGGAGCGACCGACGACGGCGAGCGTGCCGGCGCCATCGAACTCGCGCTCGAGGGGCTCTTCCTCGCCCGGCGGATCAGCAAGGAGTCCGGCGGGGGCGAAGCCGTCTATGGCTAGGGCGAACCGACGCCTGGCGCGGGACGCCCGCTACGGGAAGTACGAGGACGGCCCGGACCCGCTCGCTCCCCCGGTCGACCTGGCCGAGGCGCTCGACGCCATCGGCGAGGACGTCATGGGCGGCACCTCGCCCGAGCGTGCCATCCGGGAGTACCTGCGCCGCGGCGGTCGGGACCAGCGCGGCCTGGACGACCTGGCCCGCCGCGTGGCCGAGCGACGTCGCGAGCTGACGGCGAAGAACAACCTCGAGGGCACCCTGCAGCAGGTCAAGCAGCTGCTCGACGAGGCCGTGCTCCTGGAACGCGGACAACTTGCCCGCGACACCGAGATCGACGACGGCGACCGAGCCCTCGCCGAGATGCAGCTCGACAGCCTGTCGCCGTCGCCCGCCACCGCGGTGCAGGAGCTGAGCGGCTACGACTGGACGAGCCCGTCCGCCCGCCAGAAGTACGAGGAGATCAAGGACCTGCTCGGCCGTGAGGTCCTCGACCAGCGGTTCGCCGGCATGAAGCAGGCGCTCGAGGGCGCCACCGACCAGGACCGCGAGGACGTCGCCGCGATGATGCGCGACCTCAACACCCTGCTCGAGGACCACCGCGCGGGGACGGACACGCAGGAGCAGTTCGACGCGTTCATGGCCGAGCACGGGCAGTACTTCCCGTCGGACCCGCAGAACGTCGAGGAACTGCTCGACGACCTCGCTGCCCGGGCTGCCGCGGCACAGCGCATGCGCAACTCGATGACCCAGGAGCAGCGCGACGAGCTCGACGCCCTCGCCCAGCAGGCGTTCGGCTCCCCCGACCTGATGGGACAGCTCGCCCAGCTCGACGACACCCTCCGCTCGCTCCGGCCGGGCGAGGACTGGGGCGGCTCCGAGCGGATGGAGGGCGAGCAGGGACTCGGCCTCGGCGACGGGACCGGGGTGTTCCAGGACATCGCCGACCTCGACGCCCTGGCCGACCAGATCGCGCAGGCCGGACCGGGCTCCGACCTCGACGACCTCGACCTCGACGCCCTCGGCCGCCAGCTCGGGAACGATGCCGTCGTCGACGCGAGGACCCTGCAGCAGCTCGAGAAGGCCCTGCGCAACTCCGGTGCGATGCGCCGCGGTGCCGACGGGCAGCTCCGGCTCACCCCGAAGGCGATGCGGCAGCTCGGGAAGAGCCTGCTCCGGGACGTCGCCGAGCGCATGTCCGGCCGCCAGGGCGCCCGTGACCTCCGCCGCTCCGGTGCATCCGGCGAACCCTCCGGTGCGACCCGGCAGTGGCAGTACGGCGACACCGAGCCGTGGGACGTCACGCGGTCGATCACGAACGCGCTGACCCGCACGGCTGCCTCGGGACGGATGGGCCCCGGCGTCCGCCTGGAGATCGACGACGTCGAGGTGCAGGAGACCGAGGCACGGACGCAGGCCTGTGTCGCCCTGCTCGTCGACACGTCGTTCTCGATGGCGATGGAGGACCGGTGGGTGCCGATGAAGCGCACCGCGCTGGCACTCCACACCCTCGTGTCCACACGGTTCCGCGGCGACGACCTGCAGCTCATCGCCTTCGGCCGCGAAGCCGAGGTGATGGAGATCGAGCAACTCGTCGGCCTCGACGCGATGTGGGACAAGGGCACCAACCTCCACCACGCCCTGCTGCTCGCGAACCGGCACTTCCGGAAGCACCCGACCGCCCAGCCCGTGCTGCTCATCGTCACCGACGGCGAGCCCACCTCGCACCTCGAACCGAACGGCCAGGTGTGGTTCGGGTACCCGCCGGACCCGATCACGATCGCGCTGTCCGTCCGGGAGCTCGAGAACGCCGGACGGCTCGGCGCGCAGACGACGTTCTTCCGGCTCGGCGACGACCCGGGGCTGGCGCGCTTCATCGACGCGATGGCAAAGCGGGTGGACGGCAAGGTCGTCGCGCCCGAGAACGACGACCTCGGCGTCGCGGTGGTCGGGTCGTACCTGGGATCGCGCCGCGGTGGAGCGCTCTTCCGGGACGACTGGAAAATCTGACGGCAGGGTCTGTTCCTCGGGCGATCTCGGTCGTATGCTGACGCCACAGCTGCCCCAGACCCCGGCCGCGATCACCGCTCCACCTGACCGACCACGTCGGTGAACCGACGCTGTCGGGACACCGACAGCGTCGGTGAGGTGGTGATGACCGACCGATGGCACCTGATCCGTCCTCGGCCGGTCGACCCCCGTGGGGTCCCGGAGGACAACGGCGCCCTCCGTCCGACCGCCACGGGTCACCGCGACCCGGCAGGCGGGACGCGGTACGGGTCGGTGGGTTCCGCACCCGACGGAACCTGCCGACCCGATCTCCGCGCCGGAGGCCGAGCGGGTCGCTAGAAGAGCGGCCAGGGCACGGCGGGCCCGTGTCCCGGTGGCGGCGGGAACAGGCCGACCGCCCGCAGCGCCGCGCACCGAGCGCGCAGGGTGTCGACCTCCGCCACCGTGAGGTGTTCGTCGAGTGCGGCACCGAGATCGCCGTGCAGGGCCTCGGTCACCCGGTCGATGCCCTCGAGCTCGTCCGCGTCGAGCGGTTCGCCGATCCACCCCCACAGCACCGAGCGCAGCTTGTGCTCGACGTGGAAGGTCAGCCCGTGGTCGACACCGAAGCGGTGACCGTCCGGCATCGCGAGGACGTGCCCGCCCTTGCGGTCGGCGTTGTTCACGACGACGTCGAACACCGCCATCCGCCGCAGGGCGGTCGTGTCCTCGTGCACGAGGGTCACCGGACGGTCTGCTTCGTCGATCGCCTCGAGCACCGGCCGCCAGCGGGGTGCTCCGTCGCCGGACAGCTCGGCCTCGGCGTCCGCGGTGGGGACGAGGTCGACCGCGTCCTGCTCGGGATCGACGTCCTGCCACCGCTGGACCATGCCGCGGCCGAACGGCCCCTCGCCCATCCACGTCGGGGGGACGACGTCCCAGCCGAACGCCTCGGACACGAGGTACGCCGCGACCTCTCGATCGGCGAGGGTGCCGTCCGGGAAGTCCCAGAGCGGTCGCTCCCCCTCGATCGGCTTGTAGACGACCGCCTCGCCGTCGAGGTCGGCGAGGAAGGTGGCGTTCGAGGCTTCCCGGATGCGTGCCCGGATGGACAGCGACCCGTCGCTCATGCGGCCCCTGGTGGACGGCCGGCGGCCACGATCTCCCGCGTGCGCTCGACGAACGCGCGGGCGGTGCCGACCGGGATCTTCACCTGGAACAGCTCGGCGGGCTCGGGGATCTCGACCACGGCCTCGATCTCCTCACCGTCCTCGGTCGTCTCGGCGACGATCTCGAGCTCGTCGTCGATGGGGTACGCCTCGATCACCACCTGGGCGGTGGCGGGGTCGAACCCGAGGCTCAGGGCGCCGGCACGGAACTCGGCCTCGACCGGCTGGTCGAGCGGTTCACCGTCACGGAGTTCTGCGGGCGCGGACGGCGGGACGCTGAACCGGTTGTCCTCGACGGTCGCGACCTCGTCCAGGAGCTCGTCGATCTTGTCCGCGAGGACGGCCGACTGCTCCTTCTCGAGCGCGACGCTCGTGACACGGCGGCCGTCACGCGCCTGGATGTAGAAGGACCGCTCGCCCGGACGGCCGACGGTCCCGACGACGAGACGGTCCGGCCAGTCGAAGCCGTGCACGATGGTGGGCATACCCCGCATTGTAGGAGCGCCGGGCGACAGTCGTTCAGGCTCCGGCAGGAGCCGGCCCGGTGGCGGGGTCGTCGTGGCCGGCGCCGCCCCCGACCGCGGCGTCCGCGCTCGGCGCCGGTGCGGCCGCGAGCCACGTCAGGTCGCCCGACTCGGTGTTCGAGGCGACGACCTCGGGACGGTGCTCGCCGTAGCGCACGATGGACACCGACGCCGGTCCGACCGCGATGCGCTGGAACAGGTCGAGGTGCATGCCGAGGGCGTCGGCGAGCACGGACTTGATCACGTCGCCGTGGCTCACCGCGACCCAGACGGCGCCCGGACCGTGGGCGGCCTCGACCTCGGCGTCGATCCGGCGGACGGCGGCGACCGCGCGCGACTGCATCCCCTGCATGGACTCCCCGCCGGGGAACACGACGGCGCTCGGGTTCGCCTGGACCGTCCGCCAGAGCGGCTCCTTCGCGAGGTCCGCGAGCTTCCGGCCCTGCCAGTCGCCGTAGTCGCACTCCGTGATCGCCCGCTCGATGCGGGTCTCCGGCTCGCCGGCCTGGCGTCCGAGCAGCGCGCGGGCGGTCTGCCGACACCGTTCGAGCGGGCTGGACACGACCGCGGCGAGCGGGACAGCGGCAAGTCGTCCGGCCGTCCGTGCGGCCTGTTCGCGGCCGACGGCGTCGAGCGCCACCCCTGCCGTCCGTCCGGCGAGGACGCCGGTCGCGTTCGCGGTGGTGCGTCCGTGCCGGACGAGGAGGACGGTCGCCATGTGCCCGATCCTAGGCCGCGATGCGCCCGTCGCCCGTCGCCGCGTCGGACACCACCCGTCCGTCGACGACGGTCACGAGCGAGTCGAGCGCGCCCCGGTGCACGAGGTCGTGCGTCACGAGCATCGTCGCGGTGCCGCGCTCGTGGGTCAGCTGCGCGATGAGCGACATGATCGCCGCGCCGCGCTCCTGGTCGAGTGCGCTCGTGGGTTCGTCGACGAGCAGGACCTCCGGCTCGTGCACGAGTGCGCGGGCGATCGCGATCCGCTGCCGTTGCCCACCGGACAGCTGGGCCGGTCGCTTGTCGGCGTGCCCGGACAGCCCGACCGCGTCGATCAGGTCGTCGGCCCGATCGCGGACCGCCGCACCCCGCCGCCCGGCCCGCGGGCCCCCGAGGTGCGCCATGACGAGGAGCTGCTCGCGGGCGGTCAGCGACGGCAACAGGTTCGACTGCTGGAACACGATGCCGATGCGTTCCCGTCGGAGCGCGGTGGCCTCGTCCCGCGACAGCGCGGCGGCGTCGACCGCGTCGCCCCGCGCACCGGTGATGACGATGCGGCCGGAGTTCGGCCGGATGAGCGTCGCCGCGACGGCCAGGATCGAGGACTTGCCGGAGCCGGAGGGGCCGGTGATCCCGGTGACCTCGCCGGTGCGTGCCGTCAGCGAGACGTGGTCGACCGCGGTGACGCGGCGGTCGCCGTCGGGGAAGGTGAGGGTGACGTCGTCGAGGGTGATCATCGGTTGCTCCCGAGTGCGGTGAGGGGGTCGGCGGCGGTGACGGTGCGGAGGGCGACCGCGGCTCCGGCGAGCCCGAGGGCCGCCATCGCGATCGCCGGGACCAGCGTGGTGAGCGGGCTGAGCAGGAACGGCAGCGCACCGCCGGCGAGCGCCCCGAGACCCACGACCGCGGCGGTCCCGACGCCGATGCCGACGACGAGCACGACGAGCGCCTGGCCGAGGGCGTCCCGGACGAGCGACCGGGTGCTCGCACCGAGTGCCTTCAGGACGGCGACGTCGCCCGCGCGCTGCATGGTCCACACCGTGAAGAAGGCGCCGACGACGAGGGCGGAGACGCCGAACAGCATCGCGATCATCAGGGCGAGCGAACCGACCTCCGACCGGAACGTCTCGAGGGCGGTGAGCGAGCCGAGGTGCGACGAGGCCGACGTGCGGGTCGCGGTGGCGACGGCGTCCCAGTCGGGCGACCCGCTCACCGCGAGGACGGTGGGGTCGCCGTCGCCCCCGAGCCGCCGATCGGCCGCGGACCAGGCGTCCGGGGTCATCACGAGGACCGGCGTGTGGCTGTACCAGGCGTCGCCGCCGACGGAGGCGACCCGGTAGGTGGTGCCCGTGATCGTCACGGGGTCGCCGACGTCGACCCCGAGGTCGGCGGCCGCGCCGGAGGACAGGCCGACCTCGTCGTCCCGCGTCGGCGCGAGCGAGGCGACCGAGCCACGCGCGTCGGCCGAGCCGCCGTGGTCGGCGGCCAGCCCGAACAGGGCGACCCCGACCGCCGATCCGTCGTCGTGACCCGACGTCGCTCGCCCCTGGACGATCCCGACCGGGACCACCTCGTCGACGCCGGCCGCCGTCTGCCAGCCGACCCGCGCCTCCTGGCCGATGGTCGACTCGCCGAAGGACGGCTGCCCGTCGGACGGTTGCTGCAGGACCAGTCGGTCACCCGGCAGGTCGAGCACGGCCGAGACGTTCTGGGCGGCGAGTCCGCCGGTGAGGCCCGCGAGGAACCCCACGAGCAGGGTGATGAGCGCGACGACGGAGCCGATGAGCACGAAGCGTCCGCGAGCGAACCGGAGGTCGCGCCAGGCGACGAACACGATGGTCCCTTCCCGGGTCACGGACCCTCCGCGACCACGACGGTCACGGACCCTCCGCGACCACGCCTCCAGCCTCGCCGCGCCGGTCCCGGCGGACATCGTCGACCGGACTGGTCCCCCGATCGAACTTTCGGTTGATCCGGTCCCGCACCCGGCTCCGTACGCTGGGACCGTCATGGCGCACAGCACGCTCACCCCGGTCTTCGTCGGTCTCCGGACCGGCCTGCACGTGCTGTCCGCCGCGCTCCTGGCCCTCGTCGTCATCCGTGTGCTGGTCAGCGACGGCCCGCGGCCATGGGTGCCCCTCGGGCTGAGCGTCGTCTTCGCCGGCGTCTACCTGCTCGGAGCCGTCGCCGCCCGCACCGCCGAGCGCCGTCGTGCGATCGCCGGCGCGGTCTGGCTCGTCGCGCTGAGCCTCGTCTGGATCGCCCTGCTGGTGCTCGTGCCCGAGGCCGCGTACCTCGTCTTCCCGCTGTTCTTCCTGTACCTGCACGTCCTCCCCCGCGTGGTCGGTCCGGTCGCCGTGGTGGTCGCCACCCTCGTCGCGGTCGTCGCGCTCGGGCTGCACGGCGGGTTCACGGTCGGCGGGGTCGTCGGCCCGCTCGTCGGCGCCGGTGTGGCGTTGCTCATCGGGCTCGGGTACCGCGCCCTCGCGCGCGAGGCCACGGAGCGCGAGGCGCTCGTCGCCGAACTCATCGCGACCCGTGACCGCCTGGCCGCGACCGAGCGTGAACAGGGCGTCCTCGCCGAGCGGGCTCGCCTCGCCCGCGAGATCCACGACACCGTCGCGCAGGGCCTGTCGAGCATCCAGATGCTCCTGCACGCCGCGGAACGCGCGGACGGCGACCGCCCCGGGCTGGAGCACATCCGGCTCGCACGTGACACCGCGGCGGACGGACTCGCCGACACCCGGCGGTTCATCCGTGAGCTCACGCCGCCGTCGCTCGACCAGGGGCTCCCGGCGGCGCTCGGACGGCTCGCCGAGCAGCAGTGGTCCCGCGACGGCCTGTCCGTGACCGTCGACGTGCCCGACGTGGTGCTGCCGATGGACGTCCAGACGGCGCTGCTGCGCATCGCCCAGGGCGCGGTCGCGAACGTGGTGCAGCACGCGCACGCCACGAACGTCGCGCTGTCACTCGCGGTCGACGGCCAGGAGGCGCGACTGACGGTCTCGGACGACGGCGTCGGTTTCGACCCGGTCACCGCGCTGTCGCGAGCGGTCGCGTCCGACTCGTTCGGCCTGCGCGCGGCCCGGGACCGCGTCGGCCAGTTCGGCGGACGGCTGGAGATCGACTCGGCGCCCGGACGCGGCACCACCCTCGTCGCCGTCCTGGAGGTGCCGTGATCCGGATCCTGATCGCCGACGACCACCCGGTCGTGCGGGCCGGCCTGCGCGCGCTGCTCGACGCGGAGGACGACCTCGAGGTCGTCGGCGAGGCCGCGACGCCGGGGACCGCGGTCGAGCTCGCCGCCGACCTCTCGCCGGAACTCGTCCTGATGGACCTGCAGTTCGGCCAGGACACCTCCGGTGCCGAAGCCACCCGGCGGATCCGTGCGCTCGACGCCGCGCCGTACGTCCTCGTGCTCACGAACTACGACTCCGACGGCGACATCCTCGGCGCGGTGGAGGCCGGCGCGAGCGGGTACCTCCTCAAGGACGCGCCGCCGCACGACCTGATCGCGGCCGTCCGGGCGGCGGCGTCCGGCCAGAGCGCGCTCGCGCCCGCGATCGCCGGCAGGCTGATGGCCCGGATGCGGACCCCGCAGGTGTCGCTCTCGGCGCGGGAGATCGAGGTCCTCGAGCTCGTCGCCGCCGGCGCTGCGAACGGCGAGGTCGCGGCGCGGCTCCACATCAGCGAGGCGACGGTCAAGTCGCACCTCGTGCACGTGTTCTCGAAGCTCGGGGTCGCCTCGCGGACGGCTGCGGTGTCCACGGCGCGCTCGCTCGGCATGCTGCGCTGACCTCGCACCGGCGGTCTGCGCCGTTCCCTTGACTCGACCACGGTGGGACGTTCTGATGGACCCATGATCGAGCGCCACCGCGCGGCACTCTTCGCCACGTCGACGATGACCGGGTTCGGGATCGCCTCGTGGATCACCCGCACGCCCGCGATCCGCGACGCGCTCGGGGCCTCGATCGAGGCGATGGGCATCGTCATCCTCGGGCTCTCGATCGGCTCGATGATCGGGATCCTCGGCGCCGGTGTGCTCGTCCGGCGACTCGGGACCCGCCCGCTCATCGTCCTCGGCGGGGTCCTGCCCGTCGTCGGCATGCTCCTCGTCGCCCTGTCCGCCCCCGCGCAGCTCGCCGCCGGGGTGTGGGGCGGGCTGTTCCTCATCGGCTTCGGGTCGGGCGTCGCCGAGATCGGCCTGAACGTCGAGGCGGCTGCGGTCGAACGGCGGATCGGTCGGCCGGTCGTCCCGCTGCTCCACGCCTGCTTCAGTCTCGGCACGGTCCTCGGCGGGGTGGCGGGCATCGCGGTGACCGCTGCCCGGACGCCGGTCCTCACGCACCTGCTCGGCGCCACCGTCGTCATGGCCGCACTCGCCGCGTTCGCCGCCGTGAACCTCCGTCCGGTCCCCCGCGTTGCGCCCGAGGCGTCGTCCGCGGCCGCACCGGCTCCGCGGCTCCGGGCCGTGCTCACGGTGCAGGTGCTGCTCATCGCCGTGATCACCCTGGCGATGGCGTTCGCCGAGGGTGCCGCGAGCGACTGGCTCCCGCTGCTCATGACGACCGACCACGGCGCCCCCGAGGCCGTCGGGTCCCTCGTCTTCACCGGCTTCGCCCTCGCGATGTTCGTCGGGCGGACGGCCGGCACGCCCCTCGTCGCCCGGTTCGGTCGCGCCCCGGTCGTCCGGGTGTGCGCGGCGGTCGGCACCGTCGGCGTGCTCCTCGTCGTGGTGTCGCCGAGCCCCGTGCTGACCGCGGCCGCCGCCGGGGTGTGGGGTCTCGGCATCGCCCTCGGCTTCCCGCTCGCGATCTCGGCCGCCGGCGACCACCCGACCGATGGCGACCGACGGGTGTCCGTCGTCGCGACCGCGGGTTACATCGCGTTCCTGGCGGGTCCTCCGGCCCTCGGGTTCCTCGGCGAGCACCTCGGCCTGCAGGCGGCGATGCTCGTCCCCGCCGCACTCCTCGTCGTGGCGCTGCTCGCCGCCCCGGCGACCCGGAACCGCACCACGCTCGACGTGCGGGAGCCCCCGGTCGGCGCACCGGCCCCGTCCGCGGACTGACGGCACTACGTCTAGCGGACACCATTTCGTGTCGACGGCGGCCCGCGCCAAGATGGAGCCGTGCTCGTCTCCATCGTCTACATGAGCCGGGCGGCCACCCCCTTCGACGACGCCGCCCTGACCGAGCTCCTGCGTGGGTCGCGGCTCCGGAACGAGGCGCTGGGGGTCTCCGGCATCCTGTTGGCGAAGGACGGCCGCTTCATGCAGCTGCTCGAGGGCCCGGCGTGGAGCGTGGACGACCGGTTCGCCGCGATCGCGCGCGACCCCCGCCACGGCGAGGTGAAGTCCCTCGTGCGCGAGGACATCGAACGCCGTCGGTTCGACGGCTGGTCGATGGCCTACCGGTCGCTCGACGACTCCGACATCGCCGCGGAGGAGGGCTTCAGCCCGTTCCTCACCGACGGCGTCGACTTCCCGCGGTCCTTCGACCGCACGAGCGCGGCCTGGCTGCTGAAGTGGTTCCGCGACCGCGAGCTCCACGACCGCTGACCCGCAGCAGCCCGGCCCCCGTGCCGTCCCGCGTCAGTGCGCTCGTCGGTGCCGGACACGGGTGACCGCGGCCGCACTGCCCGCAGCGGCGAGCACGACCAGCCCGAGCGCACCGACGCCCAGGCCGAACACCCCGAGGATTCCGGCGCCGATGTTCGCGCCGCCGCCGTCGTCGACCGTGACGAACAGGGCCCAGAGCGTCACCGAGACGGCGACGAACCCGACCGCGAGCAGCACGGTCGCGACGACGTGCAGCGCGACGACGCTCGCGGACCACCCCACCCGCTCGACCCCGGACGTCGCGAGCGCGGGGTCGCCGTACGGAGGGGTGCCGTGCTCGCTGGTGTCCACGGCGTCAGTCTGCCGTGCCGAACGCGTCCGCCACGACCCCCAGCAAGCGGGGCCGGTGCCGAGGGTCCGCGACGGCGGTGAGCACCATCCGCCACATCGTCGCGACCGCGGGGAAGAGGTCCTGCCGGCCGGTCCGCACCGCCGAGACGAGCTGGACCCCGGTGAACATCGGGACGACGGTCGCGCCGAGCTGCTCGGGTGTGAGGTCCGTCCGGAGTTCGCCGCTCGCGATCGCGAGGCGGAACAGGTCACTGATCCCACCGATCCACTGGTCGTAGAAGGCGGCAGTCGCGGCACCGAACTCGCCGCGTTCGAGCGAGAGCCGGATGCCCGCGCTCACGACGGGGTCGGTCAGCAGCATGCCGGCGATGCCCCGGGAGGCCCGGACGAGCGCCTCGGCGGGCGACGCGTCGTGGTGGCTCACGACGTCGAACGTCCGCACGTTCTGCTCGTCGATGACCCCGAGCGCGAGGGACAGCTTGGTGGGGAAGTGGAAGTGCAGGGCGCCCTGCGAGACGCCCGCCTCGCGGGCGACGGCCGCGATCGTCGTGGCGGCGAAGCCGACACGCTCGAACTCACGGGCGGCGGCCTCCAGGATCAGTGCGCGTCGTTCCACGGTTCCAGTGTCTCGGACTGGAGGCGCGGTGCGGGCCCGCACCGCGCCTCCAGTCCGAGGGTGGTCACCGTCGGACCGCTCGCTCACCCGTGCAGCGAGTCGGTTCGTTCCTGCCGCTCCTCCGGACGCAGCCAGACCTTCACGACCGGGCCGGAGTCGGGATCGGTACCGGTCGGCACCACGACCTCGAGCGCCGTGGCGGTCTGCGTCCACTGCACCTCGCCGTCGGCGCCGAGCACCTCGACGCTGCGGATCGGCCGTCCGAGCAGGTTCGTCCCGCTGCCGAACGAGCGGATGCGCGCGACACCGTCCGCCGGGTCGGCGAGCAGGACCGCGTAGACGTACTCGCCGGTGACGTCGTGGCGGGTGGTGAACCGGACGTCCTCGGACGTGTGGGCCGGAGCGGCGCCGTCGACGAACGACCCCGCCTGGACGTGCGTCGGACCCTCGCCGAAGACGCGCCAGGGACGGGTGCCGTAGATCGCCTCGCCGTTGGCGGTCAACCACCGGCCGATGCCCTCCAGCAGCCGCTGCTCGGGCTCGGCGATCGTGCCGTCCGGCTTCGGGCCGACGTTGAGCAGGAGGACGCCGTTCTTCGCGACGACGTCGACGAGCTCGGCGACGAGGTCGCGCGCGGTCTTGTAGTCGTGCCCCTCGATCCAGCACCAGGCGGACTTGGACACCGAGGTGTCGTTCTGCCAGACGACCGGCGGGATGTCCCCCATCGCACCGCGCTCGATGTCGTAGACGGCGGAGCCGTCCGCGAACGCCTGCCACTTGTAGTTGATGACGACCTCGCGCCCCCACTCGGCGGCACGGTTGTAGTAGTACGCGGCGAGGGTGCGCAGCCACGGCTCGAACGCTGGCTGCTCGATCCACCAGTCGAACCAGAGCACCTGCGGCCGGTACTTGTCGATGACCTCGACGGTCCGGAGCAGCCAGTCCTCGAGGTGTCGCTCGTTCGGCGCGGTCTCCTCGCGCTGGGCCGGGCCGTAGAAGTCGATGAACCGCGGGTCGAGCACGTCCGAGTCGAACCGTGCTCCCCCGTTCATGAAGAACCAGTGCTCGGCCCGGTGCGAGGAAGCGCCGCGGACCATGAACGCGTCGTCGACTGCCTGGAGCAGGTCCCCGAACACGTCGCGCTCCGGCCCCATCCGCGCCGCGCTCCACCGGGAGCGGTCGGTGTCGTACATCGCGAAGCCGTCGTGGTGCTCGGCGACGGGGACGACGAACTGCGCCCCCGCGCGACGGAACAGGGTCGCCCAGTCCTGCGGGTCGAAGTGCTCCATCGTGAACGACGGGATGAAGTCCTTGTAGCCGAACTGCGACTGCGGTCCGTAGGTGGCCACGTGGTGCTCGAACTCGGGGGTACCCGCGCGGTACATGTCCCGCGAGTACCACTCGTTCCGGAAGGCCGGCACCGAGTAGACGCCCCAGTGCAGGAAGACCCCGAACTTGGCGTCCTCGTACCAGCGCGGCGGCGTGTACCCGCGGAGTGACTCCCAGGTCGCCTCGTACGGGCCGGCGGCGACGACCTCGGCGACGGCGGCGAGCGCCGCGGAGTTGTCCGACACGTCGACCGGCTCCGGCAGGGCTGCCGGGTCGATCCGTGGCAGGTCTTGGGGTTCGGGCATGACTCCTCCTCGAGTCGAGCGAAACGTTTCGTCCTGGAGACGGTTCTACGGTAGCGTGCATCGCACCCGCATGGGTGAAACGTTGAGTGATGCGCGACGACGCGCAGGAAGCAGGCCACCGTGGACGTCCTGACGACCCGCACCTTGCGGACCGGTGCGCACATCCCGACGATCGGGCTCGGCACGTTCGGCTCCGACCGGTACGGCCCGGACGAGGTGGCGGCGGCGGTCCGCGGCGGCCTCGACGCCGGCTACCGGTTGGTCGACTGCGCCTCGGTCTACGGCAACGAGCCCGAGGTCGGCGCAGCGATCGCGGCGAGCGGTGTCCCGCGCGAGGACCTCTTCGTGATGTCGAAGGTCTGGAACGACGCGCACGACCCGGCCGATGCGGTCGCGTCGGTCGAGCGATCACTCCGGGACCTGCGGCTCGACCACCTCGACGCGGTGTTCGTGCACTGGCCGTTCCCGAACCACCACGCGCCGCACGCCTCGGTCGAGGACCGCGACCGGTCGGCCCGCCCCTACGACCACGCCGCGTACCTCGCGCTCTGGCGGGCGCTCGAGGGGCTCGTCGACGCTGGACTGGTCCGGCACCTCGGCACGTCGAACACGACGGTCCCGAAGCTGCGGCTGCTGCTCCGCGACGCCCGGGTCCTCCCGGCGCTCAACGAGATGGAGCTGCACCCGACGTTCCAGCAACCGGAGCTGTTCGACTTCTGCCGCGCGAACGACATCCAGCCCGTGGGCTACTCGCCGCTCGGGTCACCGTCCCGCCCGGAGCGCGACCGCGAGGACGACGACCCCGTGGACGTCGACCACCCCGTCGTCCGGCGGATCGCCGAGGCGCACGGCGTGCACCCCGCCGTGGTCTGCCTCAAGTGGGCGGTCGCGCGCGGGCAGGTCCCGATCCCGTTCTCGGTGAAGCCCGAGCAGTACCGCGCGAACCTCGACGGCGCGCTGACGGACCCGCTCACCGACGAGGAACTCCGGGCGATGCAGGACGTCGACCGCGGCGTCCGGCTCATCAAGGGGCAGGTGTTCCTGTGGTCGGGCGCCGCAAGCTGGCACGACCTGTGGGACGAGGACGGCACGATCCCCGGGGGCGTCGGGTGACGGCGACCTACAAGGACCTGCAGCGGGCGACGGGGCTCTCGCTCGCGACGATCTCGAAGTTCTACAACGGCGGCACCGTCCGCGACGAGAACGCACAGGCGATCGAACGGGCCGCGGCGACGCTCGGGTTCCGGCCCAACGGGTTCGCCCGGAGCCTGCGCTCCCGGCGGTCCGGCACGATCGGCGTCCTGCTGCCGGCGCTCGACAACGACTTCCACCTCACCGTGATCGCCGGGGTCGAGAGCGCACTCCGGGCGCACGGGACGAGCGTCATCGTCTCGTCGAGCCCGGACGCCGCCGCGGGCGCGGTCGACCTGCTCCTCAGCCGGATGGTGGACGGCATCATCGCGGTGCCGTCGGACCACGACGTCGAGGCCCTGGCGCGTGAGGCCGAGCGGGTGCCGGTCGTGCAGATCGACTGGCGTGCGGACGCCCTCACCACCGACGGCGTCTTCCTCGACAACCGCGGCGCCGGCGCCCTCGCCGCCCGCCACCTGCTCGACCACGGGCACCGCCGGGTCGGGGTCGTCGCCGGTGACCCCGCGGTCTCCACCATGCGGGAGCGCACCGCGGGCTTCCGTGCGGTGGTCGAACGGGAGGGCGGTGTCCTCGGACCGGACTCGGTCGTCGAGGGCCCCCTCACGGTGCAGCACGGGCAGGCGGCGATGCAGCGGCTCCTCGTGCAGCCGGACCGCCCGACCGCGGTCTTCTGCGCGAACTACGAACTCACCCTCGGAGCCGTCATCGCGCTGAACGAGTCCGGGCTGACCCTCGGCCGGGAGCTCTCCGTGCTCGGGTTCGACGGCCTCGAACTCGCCCAGGCCACCGTCCCGAAGCTCACCGTCATCGTGCAGCCCACGCACGAGCTCGCCGTCCGCGCCGCCGACCTGATCCACGCGCGCCTGACGGACCCCGACGCCGACCCGGCTCCCGTCGACGTCGTCGTCGCACCCCGTCTGGTCGCCGGTGGATCGGTCGCCCGACTCGTCACCCCCACGGAGGCATGATGCTGCGCTACACCCTCACCCACCAACCGACGCTGAGCGCGCTCGCGTCGCTCGGGCACGGCTCCAAGGTGCTGGTCGCCGACGGGAACTACCCGTTCGCGACGGCGATGCGTCCCGGCGCCGCGCTCGTGCACCTCAACTTCCGCCCCGGACTGCTCGACGTCGACGAGGTCCTGACGACCCTGCTCGACGCGGTCCCGGTCGAGGCGGCGACGGTCATGCAGGCTCCGGCGGACACCGTCGTCGCGGCGCACGAGGGCTACCGGCGCATCCTCGGGCCGGACGTGCCGCTCGGTGCGCTCGACCGGTTCGCGTTCTACGACGCGGTCCGGGCGCCCGAGACCGGGTTGGTCATCGCGACGGGCGACCAGCGGTCGCACGCGAACCTGCTGCTCGAGATCGGGTTCCAGCGCACGCCGGAGCAGTAGGGCGCGCGGGCGCGGGCGGCGGGGCGCGCGGGCGGGCGCGGTCGGGCGCGGGCGTGAGTGCGCGCGCTGACGACGACTGCGCGCGTTCCACCACGCGCAGTCGTCGTCAGGGTGCGCATGTCCGCACATCAGCGTGCGCGTCCCCACGGGCGGACCGGAGGCGCGGTGCGGGCCGGACCCGCGCTGGAGGCGCGGTGCGGGCCGGACCCGCGCCTCCAGTCCCCCACGTGCGGACCGGAGGCGCGGTGCGGGCCGGACCCGCGCCTCCAGTCGGTCGACCGACGGCGGCTCAGGTGAGGGCGAGGAGGTTGTTGACCTGCTCGTTCACCCCGGTCAGCGTCGAGATCGGCTTGCCGTTCGCGTAGATGTCGTCGAACGCCGGTTGCACGAGGGCCTGCACGTCGGCCGGGTTCCGGGTCACGGGGAACAGGAACGTCGTGCCGTCCTCGACCTGCTCGGTGAAGGCCGTCACGTCGAGGCCCCGCTTCGCGTACGCCGCCACCGCTGCGTCGGTCCCCGATCGGCGTGCCGGGAAGACGATGCCCGCCCGGCCGACGATCTCCTGGGCGGCAGCGCTGCCGAGGAACGCGACCCACTTCGCCGCTGCCTCCGGGTTCCGCGCCTGCTTCGTGATCGAGTCGCCGAGACCGTTGAACATCGACGCGCGGTGCCCGATCGGCCCGGTCGGCGTCGGCGCGATCCCGACGTCGATGCCCGGGAGGTTCGCGTACGTCCCGATCATCCACGAGCCGTTGAACGAGAGCGCGACCTTCTTCGAGCCGAGCTGGACGTCCGGGCCGGTCGTCGTGGAGAAGACCCCGTACTTCGGCATGTAGCCCTTCTCGGCGAGCCCGAAGTACCACGAGATCGTCTTCTGGAACCCGGCGTCGTCGTAGCGGAACCGGTTCCCCCAGGGGTTCTTGTTCGTGTAGAACCAGTCGATCGACCCGGTGAACGGCGACCACTGGGTCTGCCCGAACCCGTCGCCCCCGCTGCCGTTGGCGCTCATCCCGTAGACGGCGACGTCCGCCTTGTCGAAACCCGGCTCGTCCCCGCGGCGCCCCTTGCCGTCGATCGTGAGGTGCGCGACGGCGCGCTCGAAGGTGCCGCCGTCATCGGGGTTCCAGGACAGGGCGGCCAGGTCGTCGGCGGTGTACCCGGCCTTCGCGATGACCTTCTGGTCGTAGAACATCGCGACCGTGTCCCAGTCCTTCGGCGAGCCGTACCGGTGGCCGTCCCGCCCCTTCCAGAGCTGGGCGAGCCCGGACTGGTAGTCGTCGTCACGGATACCCGACGTCGCCTCGAGCTCGTCGAGCTTGTACAGCACGTCGAGGTCGGCGAACTGCGGGAACTTCGACAGGTGGTCCGTGAACACGTCCGGCGCGGTGCCGGCGATGAACCCGGCGGTGAGCTTCGTCCAGTAGTCGGCCCACCCGAGCTGGGTGATCCTGATCGTGATGCCGGGGTTCTCGCGCTCGAAGGCCTTGGCGACGGCCTGGTACGCCGGCAGCTGGTTCGAGTCCCAGAGCCAGTAGGACACCGTGCCGGTCGCACCGCTCCGCGGGTTCGGGGTGCCCGTGGTGGAGCAGGCGGCGAGCGCACCGAGCGCCAGGGCGGACGCTCCGCCGGCGAAGAGGGCGCGGCGGGTGATGGAGTTCGTCATGTGCGGATCCCTACTTGATGCCGGAGAAGCCGATGGAGTTGACGATCCGCTTGGCGAAGACGCCGAAGAGCACGATCATCGGGAGCGCCGCCACGAGCGTCGCGGCCATGAGCCCGGCCCAGTCGGTGCCGGACTGCGGCGACTGCGACTTGAAGACCCCGAGCGCCACCGTGAGCACGCGGGAGCTGTCGGTGTACGAGACCATCAGCGGCCAGAAGTAGTCGTTCCACGCCGTGATGTACGTCAGGACGGCGAGCGTCGCGATCGGGGCGGAGGCCATCGGGAGGATGAGCCGGAAGAAGACCCGGACCTTGCCGGCGCCGTCGATGAGGGCCGCCTCCTCGACCTCGCGGGAGATCCCGAGGAAGAACTGCCGGAGGAAGAACACCGCGAACGGCGTCATGAGCATCGACGGCAGGGCGATCCCGAACAGGGTGTCGACCAGGCCGAGCGACTTGATCAGCGTGAAGTTCGGCAGGAGCGTGAAGATCGTCGGCACCATCAGTCCGGCGAGGAAGACCGCGAAGACGCGGTCGCGCCCGGGCCACCGCAACCGCGCGAACGCGTAGGCCGCCCCGGCCGAGAAGAACACCTGGCCGACGGTGATCATCGTCGCGGTGAGCACGGAGTTCAGCAGGTACTGCCAGAAGTTGATGGCAGCGCCGGACCCGCCCTGGGCGAGCGCCTCCTTCGTGGACTGCAGGCCGAACACGCGCTCGAAGCCACCGAGGCTGAAGCCCGTGGGGAGGAGCGAGGTGGGGTCGGCCGAGATCGCGCCGTTCGAGGACAGGGCGGTGCGGAGGATCCAGTAGAACGGGAACAGGGTCACGACGATGACGGCGATCATCGCGATCCAGGCGATGACCCGTCCGACGGAGGGCTTCCGACGAGGCGGTCGGGGGCCGCCGCGGGTGGTGATCGCGCGGGTGGTCTGCGGTTCGACCACCGGGGGCAGGGTGCTGGTCATCTTCGACTCGCTTCCGTGTGCTGTGGCCGTCAGTCCAGGTCGCTCTCGCCGGAACGCGAGAGTCGGTACTGGATGATCGTGATGATGCTGAGGACGATGAGGAGGGCCACCGAGACGGCGGACGCGTAGCCGAACTGGAACCGGCCGAACGCCAGGTTGTAGATGTAGTTCTGCACGACGTTCGTGGCGTTCGCGGGTCCGCCCTGGGTGGCGATGGCGACGGTGTCGAACACCTGGAACGACCCGATGATCGTGATGATGAGCACGAGCGACAGGATGGGTCGGAGCAGCGGCACGGTGATGCGCCAGAACATCTTCCACTCGCTGGCGCCGTCGATGCGGCCGGCTTCGTAGACCTGCTCCGGCAGCGCCTGCAGGCCCGCGAAGATGAGCAGGGCCGTGTAGCCGACGTTCCGCCAGACGTTGATGAACGCGATGGTCGGGATGCCCCAGAAGTCGCTCTGCAGGAACGGGATGCGGCCCACACCGATCGCCGACAGGATCTCGTTGCCGATGCCGAGCTGCGTGTCGAGGATCCACAGCCAGATGAGCGCCGCGACGACGTTCGACACGAGGTACGGCGCGAGGACGATGCCCCGGACGAAGGTCGACTTGGTGAGGCGGTGCATCATCACGGCGATGAACAGCGCGAGGATCGTCTGGAACCCGATGTTGAGCAGGACGTACTCGACCGTCACCGCCATCGAGTGCCAGAAGATCGAGTCCTGCACCAGGCGCTCGTAGTTCTGCAGCCCGGTGAACACCGGGGGCGTGAGCAGGTTGAACGACGTGAAGCTGAGGTAGATGCCCCGGACGGTGGGCCACGCGAGGAACACGGCGAAGCCGACCGATGCCGGGGCGATGAAGATCAGCGCCAGCCAGAGGTCGTTCCTGGGCCGGCGTCGCGGGGAGGTGGTGCCGGCACGGGCGCGGTCGGTCGCCCGACTCCTCCGTCTCGTGCTGGCCGTCGTCAAGGGTGACGACACAGGGCTCTCGGTGGCCATCGCGACTCCTTCGTCTGCGGTGGACTGACGTGCAGCAGTCCGTGAGCCGGGAATCTACACGTGGGGACACCGGGTGGCAAGAGGCTTTCTCTTCGTTTGAATCAGGGGTTGTCACGTGTAGACATCGGTGTCAGGATGGCCCTCGATCGCATCGGAGCGACCTGCCCGGCGACGCATCCCCCACCTGGAAAGGTCACTGATGATCTCTGTCGGAATGGTCGGCGCGGGCCAGTTCGCCCCCCAGTTCGCCAAGCTGTTCAAGCTGCACCCGGACGTCGACCGCGTCTTCGTCACCGACCTCGTCGACGACCGGGCATCCGAGCTCGTCGAGTCGCAGCACCTCGACGGCACGTTCCCGGACTTCGACGCCGTGCTCGCCTCGGACGTCGACGCCGTCGCGATCTTCACGCAGCGCTGGACGCACGGGCCGCTCGTGGTCAAGGCCCTCCGCGCCGGCAAGCACGTCTACTCGGCCGTGCCGATGGCGATCTCGGTCGACGAGATCCGCGACATCATCGAGGCCGTCCGCGAGACCGGGCTCACCTACATGATGGGCGAGACGAGCTACTACAACCCCGCGACGGTGTTCGCCCGCTCGAAGGTCGCCGAGGGTGCCTTCGGCCGTGTCTTCTACGCCGAGGGCGACTACGTGCACGACATGGACCTCGGCTTCTACGCCGCGTACCAGTTCAGCGGCGGCGAGGACTGGAAGCGCACCGCCAGCTACCCGCCCATGCTCTACCCGACGCACTCGGTCGGCGGGGTCCTCGGCGCGATCCCGGGGCACGCGGTCAGCGTCAGCTGCATCGGCGTCAAGGACGACCGCGGCGACGGGGTCTTCGACAAGGACGTCAGCCAGTTCGACAACGACTTCTCGAACGCCACCGCCCTGTTCGAGCTCGACAACGGCGGGGTCATGCGGATCAACGAGATGCGCCGCGTCGGCTACCCGTCGCACATCCGCGAGTCCCGCTTCCGCTACTTCGGCACCGAGGCGAGCTTCGAGCAGCTCGCCAAGGTCAGCGTCTGGCAGGACAAGGAGGACTCGCACGACATCAGCGACCAGATCGACACCCAGGCCACGATGGAGCTCGACGACCCGCGCCTCGCCGGCGTCGACCCATCTCTGCGTGACGCGTTCGTCTCCGGCTACGCGGCCGTGCACGACACGTCGCGCCTGCCGGCCGAGTACGCCGGGGTCCCGACCGGACACGAGGGCAGCCACCAGTTCCTCGCCGACGACTTCGTCCGCGCCGTCGTCGACCGGACCCTGCCGCCGGTGAACGCCTGGACCGCCGCCCGGTTCACGCTGCCCGGCATCATCGCCCACCAGTCCGCACTGCAGGGCGGCGTCCGCCTCGAGGTGCCGGACTTCGGCGACGCCCCGGAGACGGTCGAGGCGGTGGGCTCGTCTAGTATCGCCAGCGACTAGCAAGTGGTGTTCGGGTGTCGGTCCGCACGGGCCGGCACCCGAACGCGACTTCCGACCCGACGAAGGTGGCACCCGTGACCGTCCCGACGACCCCGAGGGCGGTCACCCGCGCCGACGTCGCCCGGTACGCGGGCGTCAGCACCTCCGTCGTGAGCTACGTCGTGCACGACGGACCCCGTCCGGTCGCAGCGGCCACCGCGGCACGTGTCCGCGAGGCGATCCGCGTCCTCGGCTACCGCCCGAACGCGAGCGCCCAAGCCCTCCGCACCGGGTCCTCGAAGATGCTCGGACTCATCGTCCCCGAGCTCGACAACCCGTTCTGGTCCGAGCTCGGCGTCGCGGTCACGCACGCCGCCGCCGCGCGCGGGTACGACGTCCTGCTCGCCAACAGCGACGGCGACGCCGCGCAGGAACGGGAGCGCCTGCGCAGCCTCTCCGCGCGGCAGGTCGACGGCATCATCGTCACGAGCATCATGACGCGGCCCGACCTGTCCACCGTGACGGACCCCGGCATCCCGATGGTCCTGCTCAACACCTTCTTCGAGGTCCCCGACTACGCGAGCATCGGCGTCGACGCCCTTCGTGGCGCGTACGACGGCACGCAGCACCTCGTCGAGCACGGGTACCGCTCGATCGGCCTGGTCATGGGGCACGCCGGCTCGATGGAGCTCCGCGAGCAGGGCTGGATGCGAGCACTCCGCGACGCCGGGCTGCCCGACGGCCCGATCGTCCGCTGCGACTTCACCCGACGGGGCGGCTACGAGGCCGGTCTCCGCATGTTCGGCGAGGGCTCCGGCCCCCGAGCGGTGTTCGTCAGCTCCGACATGCAGGCGGTCGGGCTCCTGCGCGCCCTCTTCGAGCTCGGACTGTCCGCGCCCGACGACGTCGCGATCGTCTCCTTCGACGGCGCGGTCGAGGCCGACTACACGAACCCGCAGCTCACCACGGTCCGGCAGCCGATCGAGACGATGGCGAGCGCCGCCGTCGACCGGGTGCTCGGCCTCGACGCGGACAACCAGTGGCACCGGGACCTCGTCCCCGCCGAGTTGGTGCTCGGCGCCAGTTGCGGGTGCGGCGTGCGTCGCTGACGCACCCGCCTGTGGTCCGGGAGGCGCGGTGCGGGGCCGACCCGCGCCTCCCGTCCGACGGTGGTCACGCCAGTCCGCCTGCTCGCACCGTCAGCCCTCCATGACCGCCTCGAGCGCATCGAGCGCGACGCGGCGGTGCCCGCCGCGCGTCACGGCGACCGCCTCGACCGGCTCGCCGGTGGTGGCCTCGACGAAGCGGAGGTCGGACGTGCGCTCGGACGGCCGGTGCCGGTCCGCCCACCCGCCGAGAGCGAGCAGCACGAGCGAGAGGTCGCGGCCGGCCTCGGTGAGGACGTACTCGTCACGGACCCGTCCACCGTCCGGCTTGTAGGCGTGGCGTTCGAGCACGCCGCCCTCGACGAGGGAGCCGAGGCGTGCCGTGAGGACCTCCCGCGGGACCCCGAGGCTCTGCTGGAACTGGCTGAAGCGGGTCGACCCCGCGAGGGCGTCGCGGACGATCATGAGCGTCCACTTCTCGCCGAGGACGTCGAGGGACCGCGCGATGGGGCAGCGCTCGTCGCCGCCGAGGATGCCGAGCATGTGTTCATCCTACCTGGGTTCGGAATCCAGACACACCGTGCTAAGTTCACTTTCCGTACTCAACCTCTTCGACAGGAGCACACCATGACCACCCTCACCGACGCGACCGTCCTCGTCACCGGAGCGAACGGCGGCCTCGGCGCCGCGTTCGTCCAGCAGGCCCTCGACCGCGGTGCCGCCAAGGTCTACGCCACGGCCCGGACCCCTCGCACCTGGGACGACGAGCGCATCGTGCCGCTCGCCCTCGACGTCACCGACCAGGCGAGCGTCGACGCCGCCGCCCGTGCAGCAGCCGATGCCACGATCGTCGTGAACAACGCCGGCATCGGTGGCTCCGCGCCGCTCCTCGAGACCTCGGTCGACGAGGTCGAGCACGTCTTCGCCACGAACGTCTTCGGTGCGCTCCGGGTCGCCAAGGCCTTCGCGCCGTCGCTGGCCGGGGGCGCGCTCATCGACGTGCACTCGGTACTCAGCTGGATTGCGCTGGCCGGGGGCTACTCCGCCTCGAAGGCCGCGTTCTGGTCGATCACGAACTCCCTGCGCCTCGAGCTCGCACCCCAGGGGACCCAGGTCCTCGGAGCGCACCTCGGTTACACGGACACCGGCATGACGGCAGACCTCGACGTCGAGAAGGCCGACCCGGCGGACATCGTGGCGGCGATCTACGACGCCCTCGAGGCCGGCGAGCACGAGGTCCTCGCCGACCAGGTCAGCCGCGACGTCCGCGCCGGACTGAGCGCCCCGCTCACCGCGCTCTACCCGGCGCTGGCGTCGGTCTGACGGCTCCGCTGTCGATGGCCTCGGCGGCGCTCGCGACCCGGCCCGCCGTTCCGCGCGACGGCGAGGCGTCGGGACGCGCGGCGGCGAGGCGTCGGGCCGCGGCGGGACCGCCGGTTCCGCGGGGCGCGTGACCGTTCCGGTTCGCGAATCCCGTGATCCGCGAACCGGAACGGTCACGACGGCGGAACGATACGCGCAGGACCGCAGCGAGTCGGGCGATCCCTGCCGGTCGGGTCACACCCGCGTGTCCGGGGTCAGCCGTGGGCCCCTCGGCCGGCGATGCCCGCGGTGGCATCGGCGATCGACGCACGCTCGGAGTCGGTGAGACCCGCCGCGCGCAACACCCGGTCGAGCACCGCGGTCTTGCGCACGAGGTAGTCGTCGATGTCCAGCGCCTCGGCGGCAGCCCGACGCTTCACGGCGGCGTACTCCTCGCGGAGTGCGTCGTCCCCACGCAGGACGTCCCGCACGCCGAGGTGGTTGCGGAGCGCGAGCGATCCTTCGACCACGACGTAGGTGTTGCTCGGGGCGAAGCGCTCGGCCGTGCGGAACGCCTGCCGCCCCGGGATACCCAGGTCGCCGCGCGGCACGAAGCCGATCGCAGCGAGGGCCTCGACGGCCGCGGGCACGTCCGCCGCCCCGACGACCACGTCGACGTCGATCACGGGCTTCGCCGCGAGGCCGGGCACCGCCGTGCTCCCGACGTGCTCGATGCGGTGCGGGAAGCCGGCGGCGAGGAGCGCCGCGCCGTACGCCGTCCGCAGCGCCTCGAAGCGCCGCGGCCACTCCGCCCGGTACTCGACGACCTCGACCACACCGCCCCCTGGATCTCCTCGCGCACGGTGCACGGTACGCGTCCCGGTGTCCCGACGGTCGGCGGCCCGTGCGATCATCGATCAGTGCAACTCCCTCCCCCGATCGCGGTCGTCATCGCCGCCATGAGCGAAGAGGTGTCCGCGTTCGCCGGGCTCCTCGGCGGTGTCCCGATCCTCGACGGTCCGGTCGGCGGCCACGACGAACACCACCTGCTCGACGTCGGCGGCGCCACGGTCGCCGTGCGCCGCAGCGGCATCGGGTTCACGAACGCCACGGCAGCGGTCGCCCACGCCTTCCACGACTTCGGCTCCGGCATCCCGGTGATCAGCGTCGGGACGGCCGGAGGGCTGATGCACGGCGTCGAGATCGGCGACGTCGTCGTCGGGGACCGCTACGTCAACCTCAACGCCGACGCGACGGCGTTCGGGTACGCGCTCGGCCAGGTCCCGGGCATGCCCACCGGGTACGAGCCCGACGACCGGCTCGTCGAGCTGGCACTCGCCTCGGACGCCGGGTACCGCCTCCGCTCGGCCACGATCGGCTCGAGCGAGATCTTCGTCACCGAGGGTCGAGCGCGTCTGCTCCGGACGGCGTTCCCCACGGTTGCGGCGGTCGACATGGAGTCGGCGGCGATCGCGCAGTTCGCGCACGTCCACGCCATGCCGTTCGTCTCCGTCCGGTGCATCAGCGACCTGTGCGCGCCGGACGGCGACGAGTTCAGGGAGCACCTCGACGATGCGGCCGCGCGTGCCGCCCGCGTGGTGCACGACGTCGTGACGGGGCTCGTCAGCTGAACCGGGGGCTCACCGGTCGGTCGGAGCGAGGAGCTGGAACATGACGTGGTCGCGCCACGCCCCGGCGATCCTGAGGTACTCGGGCGCCAGGCCGTAGCGCGTGAACCCCGCTGCCTGCAGTGCACGCTGCGAACCCACGTTCTCGGGCAGGGTCTCCGCCTGGACACGGTGGAGCCGCAGCACCTCGAACGCGTGCGCCGCAGCGGCCCGGACCGCCCGGGGAGGCATGCCCCTGCCGCACCCGGTCGGCGCGGATCCAGTACCCCATCGCACACGACTGCAGGGCACCGCGGGTGATGCCGCTCAGCGTGATCCGGCCGAGCAGTTCGCCGTCGACCGACTCGATCACGAACGGGACGGACGTGCCGGCACGCTCGGCCGCGAGGGCCTGGACGATGACGTCGTGCTGCCCCGCCTCGGTGAAGTAGGCGGGCGAACGGGTCGGTTCCCACGGCCGCAGGTGGTCGGCGCTCGCACTCACGACGGCCGCGAGCGTCGCAGCGTCGTCGACGCGGATCAGGCGCAGGCGTGTGTCCATGGCGGAGGGTGTGGGATTCGAACCCTGGCCGCCAGACAGTCCCCTGGCGGCGCTCGACCCTCCGCCCAGCAAATACGGCCCGTTTGAGTCAGGTTCGATCACTGGGAGCACCTTCGATAGAAGTCGATTGTGGGCAGGTTGTGGGCAAGAACCGCCCGGGCTGCGTGTCAGGTCAGATCTGACCAATGACAGATGGTCGCACGACGCCACATCATTGCCGCATGCACGAGCTCGAACCATCTTGCACGGACCGGCTCGCCTACTCGATTCCCAACTTCGCCACCGCGGTCGACCTCAGCGTCGACACGATCCGCAAGGCGATCGATTCCGGTGATCTGATCCCGGCCTACCCAACCAAGGCAGGCCGCAAGCCGATCATCACTCGGGAGGAAGGGTTGAGGTGGTTGCGGTCGCTTCCTCAGGAGTCACCGCGGTATCGGTGAGAAAAGCAGGCTTGCCCGCGCCTCGTCAGTGGTCGCCGTCACGATCGTCGCATGGGTCGTCGTCGCAGTGATCGTTGGTCGCCTCCTGAGCCGTTCAGTGTGCCGCAGGAGGCCCGTGGTGGCCCTCAGAAGGACTTGGAGCCCGCCATGCCCGTTCGGTCGTGGGTGCAGCTTCCGGACCGCCTCATCCGGGTTGAGGGTCACGCATTGGCGATGACTCGCGATGCAGTGCTGGTGGAGTGGGGCGAACGCTCGACGCGACAGTCAGCGTGGCTGTGGCGTCGGGCGGTCAGGCATCGCGCTCCCGCTTGACGAACTGGTACGGGACAGGCTCCTGGCCATTGGGCTGTTCGTCTGCGACGCGAGCCCATGTCTCAAGCCAAGCGCCGTCCTCGGTTTCGAGGCGACGTTCATATGTCTCGACCGCCCGGCCGCCGGACAGGGGGATGGTCACGATCTCTGCGGTTCCAACGCGAAGGTCCGGGCCAATCAAGGCGGCGTTATACGTATCCATGCTCGAACCCTAAGCGGTGTCGGCAGTCGTCGGTAATGTTCCCTCAACTTCCCACCGACCGAAGGAGAACCCGGTGAAGTACATCTACAAGATCAACTACAAGCACCCCACCTGGCCCCAGTTCGACATCGAGGCCGACTCTTACGCCATCAGCGATGGCTTCTTCACGTTCAAGGAGCGCGTGCAAGGTTCGCAGAACGGCCGGCCCGTCGCGTCGGTGAAGGCAGACATGGTGTTCGACATCCAGCGCATCGACAAGGAGTGATAAGGGGGTGGGCCAGGTTGGAGATGACCTGGCCCACCCGTTTACCCCGCCGGCCGAGGGCGGGGAGCTTTCAGGCGTACTCGGATCGTTCCCGGCGTTCCACTGCCTGCACGAACGGCTCCGGATCGAGAGTCGTCAGGTGGTAGTGACGGTCGCCGGAGCGGACGGGCGCTGACGCTTGCGCCGTTGCAGCTCGGTACGGCGTCGGGTCCATGTAGCGGACCGTGCCACCGTTGTTCAGCGCCTCGAGGTACGGCAGGTTACGGGCGGTCGCGTACTGGTTCATCACGAACTCACGTCCGTGCACGACGCCAGCGACCTGGCCAGGGTGACCGTTGCCGGTGTACCCGCCAGCCGCGTACCCCTTGAGGCCGAACCCGCGGGCGATGATGCCCTGAATGGCCTTCGACTGGTCCTTGATCTGCTTCTCGAGGGACCGGGCGTTCTTGTCCGCGGACGTGATGAGCGCCTTGTAATTCGCGTCAGCGACCGTCTGTCCGGCCTTCGTGGCCGTCGACTGGATCGTCCCGTAGGACGAGTTGATCGACTTGATGTCCGCAGCGGACGCGGCTGCGAGGGACCGTGCGAGCGGCAGGCCCTCCGCGGTTCCGAGGCTCGCGATCTCTGCCAGCAGGTTCCCGTTAATGCCCTTCTTCGCGAGCGTGCTGAGCAGTCCGGCGAACTCGGTGACGTTGCCAGCCGCCTTCGCCAGCCCGCGGCGGAGCGTCGAAGTGGTTCGGTAGTTCCCGACGTCGGTCCTCCCGATCGCGCTCGCCACGGACGACTGCAGCGACGCCGCCGACTGACGGAGGTCGGAGAGCTTGGACGCTGCGGTGTCGGACTTGTCCGCAAGCTTCGTCATGGACGTCTGGTAGCGGAGTGCAGCAGCGCCGATCTGGTTGCGGAACTTCACCGGGAGCGACGTGTCCCCGAACATCGACATGAGCTCGGAGACAGCGCCCAGACCGTCGTACTGACCGGACGCGCGGTTGTAGTTGAACTGCACCCGACCGCCCGTCGCGTACCGCTGCACCAGGCCCCCGGAGGCGTAGTGACCGCGGTTCACCCGGTCGAGGAACCCGGTTCCGTACTTCTTCACCGAGCGTTCCCGGATGACGTACTCGCCGTTGGAGAGCATCGCCGGTACTGAGTCGGACGTGCCGGTGCCGGGGCCGCTGATGTAGCCGCCAGCGGCCTTGAAGATCCCGACCGTGTTGTCCGCCGTACCGGTCGTCACACGGTTCGTAGTGACCGTGATCGTCTTCTGCGTCGGGATCGCGTTCAGGGTGTCGAGGACGCTCTGAATGGCCACCTGGGCGGCAGTAGTTGCCGCGTTGACGTTCGTCCGCTTCTCCGCGGGCAGGGCGTTCAGCTTCCGCTGGTACTCGGACACGAGAGCGCCGGCGGCATCTGCGGAGTTGGTGAACAGGGTCGACCACTGCGTAGGAGTTCCGAGGATCTTGTCCGCGTAGTCCTCAGCAGCCTGGCCAGTGACGCCGTACTGCCCGAGAGCAGCGATAAGCGACTTGCGGCCTGACTCCAGCGCGCTCGTCGCCTTGTCCTGGTCACCCGTCTGCTGGTACAGAGCGCCCGCGTAGTTCAGGGTGGACTGGGCGATCGAATCAAGGGCCGCGGAGTTCGCTCGCCCCTTCTCGGTCGTCACATCGAGCGACTGGCCGTTCTGCTCGATCGAGTCGGTCACACCGTCGATCGCAGCCTCAAGGTCGCGCTGCGTCGAGTTCACGTCGAGCTGCGCGGAGTTGAACCCCTTGATCGCGTTGGCCGTGTCCGAGATCGCTTGGGTGGCGTCGTCCGCTGCCTGGGTGATCGAATCGAGACCGTTCGCAGCTGCGTCCGAGGTCGTCTCCGAATCACCCTGCGCCTCGTTCAGAAGCTTCTGCTGGTCTTTCGCTCCCTTGAGGGCGGTCCGCTGCTCGTCGACCTTCCGAACCACAGCGTCAGCAGCCTTCGCGGCGTTGTTCGCGTCGAGGTTGCCGACTCCGCGTGCGTCGTCCAGTTCCTTCTGCGCAGCCTTGAGCTCGCGGTACGCCTTGGCGTTGCCCTCTGCTGCCTTCGTGACAGTCTCGAGCGACAGCCCCGCGTTCTTCGCCTGCTGCAGGGCGGAGGGGCCAACATCGAACATTGCGAACTTGCCCGGTGCGTTCAGGTTGGCTGCGATCTGCGCGCGCGTCATCTCAGTCACAGCACCGGTCGTCTCGTCCAGCGTCGCCTTTAGCTGGGCAGTGCGTTCCTGCGCCTCCATCTGCTGCGCCGCGAACACAGCAGCAGCTGTAGCGGCCACCCCCAGGGCGATACCCCAAGGGCCGGTCATGAACTTGGTGACACCAACCAACGCAGAACGTGCCGTGATGCCCCCGTCGCGGAGCGTCGCGAGGGCGCTGCGGAACTCCACGATCTTCGGGATCGCGAAGAGCATCCCGCCGCCAAGCAATGACACCGCCCCGACGACTCCGGTCGCGCCGAGCGCGGTCGCCTTCAGTGGTTCCGGAAGACCATTGACCGCCTGCACGACGCCAGTAAGTGTCTGCACCAGCGGACGGAGCGCGCTGCTGGCCGATGTGCCGGTCTCGATCAGGCCGGTCTGGAAAGCTGAGCGCAGTTTCTTCAGGTCGCCGTTGAGGTTGTCGGACTTCAGGCGCGCCTGCTCCATCGCGTAGCCGGCGTCGTTGTTCTGGTCGATGTAGCCCTGGATGCCGTCCGCGCCCTCTTTGTAGAGGACGGTGGCAGCACGGACTGCGTCGGAACCGAAGATCTGCGCGAGGGCCTGCTGCCTCTGAGCGTCACTGAGGGTGGAGAGCTTGTCGTGCAGCACCTGAGCGATGTCCGCAGCGCCGAGGAACTTGCCGTTGGCGTCCTCGACGTTGATGCCGAGGGACTTCATCAGCTGCGCCGATTCCTTCGACGGGTTCGCCAGCTGCTGCAGCATCGTTTTCAGCGAGGTGCCGGAGTCGGAGCCGAGTAGACCGGCGTCCGCGAACGCCGACAGCACGCCGGTCGTTTCCTCGAGCGAGAACCCGAAGTTGGACGCGACCAGACCGGACTGGTTCAGAGCATCGCCCAGCTGCTCGACGCCACCGAGAGCCTTGCCCGCGCCGGCGGCGAGCTCATCCGCGATGTGCGGGACGTCCTTGCCCTCAAGGTTGAACTGCTTCATCGCAACCGCGGCAATCTGGGTCGCCTTGCCGAGATCCACGTTGTCCGACGCGGCCAGAGCGAGGACACCGTTCAATCCGCCGTTGAGGATGTCTGCGGTGGCCAGGCCGGCCTTACCGAGCTCCACCTGAGCCTCGGTGACCTGAGTAGCCGTGTACCCAAACGCGGCACCAGCCGTCAGCGCCTGGTTCCGGAACTTGTCCATCTCCGAGGCTGTGGCGTTCGTCGCTGCCTGCACCTTCGAGAGCTGTGCGTCGAAGTCAGCGGCCATCTTCGTGACGACGAGGACCGCGCCTGTGGCGGCTGCTCCGATCGTGAGCAGTCCACCGCCCACGCGTTCGGCGGCTTGTCCGACCTTCTCGAGCTTGTCGGATTCCTTCGCAGTGTCCGCTGTGGCTTTGCGAACCTTTTCCATTCCGCTGAGGTAGTTCGCTACAGCGGCTTGGATTGTTACTTTGACAACACGTTCGGCCATGGGTGAGTCCTCTCCAAATAACCCTCACCCTTAACCTTTCGGCTGCTTACATTATCTCATTGAAACCTGACAAAGGCGACATCTGGTGGAAAAGAAATAGCCCCGAGCCGGATTGGCTCGGGGCTATCACCTTCTTGGATCAGATCATTGACGGATCCCAGGCTTCGTCTTCGACCGGCGCGAAAGACTCATCTTCTGACGTTGCATCAATGAATCGGATTTCTGAGTCGATCTTCGACAGCTCAGCGATGAGCCTCGCCAGAGTGTGCGCCGGGACGCCCGCCTCGATCGTCTCCGCAACATGCCGCCTCGAGACAGCCAGCAGATCCCTGCGGGACAGCTCCGTAGCGCCCGTCAGAGACACCCCGGAAAGGCCATCAGCGCTCGTTTCAGCCACTTTCTTCCTTGCCATGTTCACCTCCTTCAAATAGTTGTTTTTCTCGGGGAGAGACGTCACCTAGCCCCGGAGGTCTGGGACGGGCGCGATGGGGGCACCCGTCCCACCCTCATCAGCGGAAGTAACCGCCGACGACAGCGCCGCCGAACTTCTGTCGCGCCTGCTCGGTCGCTCGCTCCTGCTCGCGTTCCTGCATTGCGCGGGCATGCTCGACGCGTGCCATCGTGTCGGTCGGGTTTGCAAGTCGGATTGTGAAGCCTGCTTCGAGCGCCGACCAATGGTCGTAGCGCAGCTTCTGCATGATCGTTCCGGTCGTCGCGTCGCCAGCGTCAGCGAACTGCAGTACGCGTCCGGTGTTCGCGCCGTTGATGCGAGAGAACAGCGACAGCAGCGGATGGATCACGACATCGATGCTGCGAAGGATCTCGCGTGCGTTGCGTGCTGCGTAGTTCGCTGCTGCCGCTTCCATGTCCGAGCTGGCGACGAGGGCGCTGTCGATCTCGGGGACGCCGCGTTCCTTCATCACAGCGTGCGCCTTGCCGAGCTCTTCGCCGTTCGCGTCGTACACCGGCTTGAACGCATCCACGAGGTCGTCGATGTGGTCGGCGATCAGGCGCTCAAGCTTCTCGCCGGCACTGATCGACAGGCCTGCCTGCTGGTTCTGCAGCTGCTGCCGGATGACGGCCTCGCGAACCGCAGGGTCAGCCATCGGATCGCGCTTGGCGAGTAGGGCGTCCGCCATCGCATCGGGCACGGAAGGTCCGTTGAGGTCGACAGTGTTGGCCGCAGCCAACAGGTCGAAGCGCGCCGCGATGTCCTTCCGCAGTGCCGGCTTGATCTTCGCCCCAACCGCGTCGGCGGTCTTCAGCAGGTTCCGGACGGTCATCTCGACCAGTCGTGCGTTCGCCATCTTCAGTTCTCCTTGTCGTCGTTGTCGATCGCCTCGAGGGTCAGCTGCGCGATGACTCGCTGGCAGTGCTCGATGGCTGCTGTCTTGCTGTCCAGTTCGTTGACCAGCAGCTCGCTCGCGTCGACAGCGAGGTACCCGATCACGTGCATCACAGTGTCGAGGTCACTGTCGACGAGGGTGTCTTGGATCGACTGCCTGAACTGGGTGTCGTCGTCCTGTAGCGCGCCGATGACGAAGCGCGCCGCGAGGATGTGGTCATCGCTTGTGGGTTCACGAAGCGTCATTAGTGCTCTCCTTCTGCGGCACGTAGCCGCCGTCGATCAACGCGTCCGCAAGGCCGGTCATCAGCCGGTCCAGCAGCACGTCGTACTTGTCCTTGATCTCGTCACGTTCCGCCTCAGCAGCAAGCGCACGCGCCTGCCACTTGCTCGAGGCCGACGTCCTGGCCATGTCGTCTCCCATCACGCCGCCGCCGTCCGGTATCGGTTGTGTTCGTCGTCCTGATTCGCGCACCAAGGCACCGGCGAGTACCCGGGAATCTCAGCCCCACAGACAGCGCACGACCGCGCTCCCCACGAGGCCTGGACGGAAGGTGCAGGGTCAGTGATCTCGCCGGTTTCTTCGTCGAACCACTTCCCTTCATCCCTGCCTGTCCTTTCCTGTCCTGTCTTGTCCTCGGGGACACGTCCCCGGGACGTCCCCGGGTACGGTCCCCCGGTACTGTCCCCGGGTACATCGGAGAAGGAAGGGCCGGATGACTTCGTGGCCCGCTGACGTGCCTTCTTCTGACGCTGAGCCCGCCGCATGTTGTCCAGCACCTCGAGGTCGTGCTTGCTGGTCTGCGTCTGCTCGAAGTCCTCGATTCGCCAGCCCTTTTCGGTCTGTGACCACAGCCCCCGCTCAACGAGCGTCATGGGGCCGTTTTCAGGCATGAACGGGAGCAACGGCAGGTCGTCGTCCAGCACGATGCCGTCCGTGCGGTTGGACACGCTCCAGGCCGTAGCGAGGACCCATCCGCGGAACACGTCAGGCTCGAGGCGCAGCACGCGCCGATCACTGAGGTAGCGCTCGGGGAACCTGGCGTCGGTCATGCGCTCACCTCCTTCCGTATGAAGTTGTGCAGCTGAATCAGGCGGCGACCCGATCGGGGTACTTGCCGTAGACGTTTGGCAGGCCGAGCCGACGACGGATGCGCGAAACCGTCTCGGAACAGATGCCGAGGTTTCGAGCGATGTCGTTGTCCGATCGGCCTGCGGCGACCCCGTTGCGCACTTCGAGCTCGCGCTCCCAGACGGCAATCGGGTACGTAGACCGGTTCATGTGCGTCGAGCGCACCTTCCAGTCCGACATCAGCTGATGCTCTTGGTACCGCGGAACACGTCCTCGGACGTCATCTGCAGCACGCGCATGACTCGGAACAGGTCGCTCATCAGGATGTTGAGGCCGCACCAGGCGAGCAGCATCCTGACGGGCTTGATCTGTGCTGCGCGGGCGACTCTGATCGGCCCGGTGCCAGCGTCATGCGCTGCGGACCTGATGTTCGCGCACATGATCCGCTGGTTGTGGCGGGCTCGACGCCGCGCGGCACGGATGTCGGTGGCTTGCGGCATGGCTGTAACGTTCTTCACGATCGTTCCTCCTCGTAGGGGTTCTGGTCACTGCCCGCGTCGAGTTGCCCCTCGGCGCGGGCCTTCTTCTTTTCGGACGCGCGCACGACGGCGCGCGTGTACTTGGCGACGAACGCCGGGTTGGGATTGATGCGACCGCTCTCAAGCATCTCGACCCAACGCGACGTGAGATCGAACTCGGCCGCGATGTCGGTGCGCGTCAGTTCGAACTGCTCCCGCACCTTCTGCAGAGCCCCGCCGATCGTGGTCACGACGCCCCCTGCATGTCTCCCGTGCGCGTCTGCGCGGTGCTTTCGAGCCAAGCGTCCACGTCACTGCGCTTGTAGAGCACCTTCCTCGGGGTTGGCTTCAGGAACCGGGGGCCAGTGCCGGTGTACCGAAGTTGGGCGAGCAGCGGGACGGTCATGCCGGGCAGGTACTCGGCTGTCCGAAGCGGAGTCATCAGCTCGTCGTTCATCTTCACTCCAATCGAGTCTTAGTCTGGTGAAGCACTTTCAGTCTAAATCCATCCTGGTCTACCGCACAAGAGCCAATCTGATCTAGTGTCATCCGCGTGACAAACGCGGAAGAGTACGAGGGCGCGTTCGCCCGAGGTGTGAGACTGCACCGAGAGCAGCGGGGCGAATCGCAGCAGTGGCTGGCCGACAAGATGCGAGCGGAAGGCCACGAGTGGCATCAGTCGACCGTCTACAAGGTGGAGACGGGCAAGCGGAAGGTGATGGTCGAGGAGGCGGCATCGATCGCAGACATCTTCCAGGTGCCTATCTCCGACCTACTCGCGAGCTCCGATAGCAGCGGCGCTCTGGCGGTCCGGCGCGTTAACGAAGCTGCTGATGCACTCGTTGACTCGCTGCTGCAGATGGACGACTTGGCGGTCAAGTCTCATCAGCAGCGCCTGGCGTTGTCGGTGGCCTGCGCCATCCATGACGAGCAGGATCCGCATTGGGGCCTGCGCATCAGCGGCAAGCCGATCCCCGGAGGCGTGGAAGAGTCAGCGACCGAGCACTACCGGCAACTGCTCGACTTCACGCTTGCGGACGAGTTCGCAGTCAAGCTGCGCGCGGCTTGGGACGGCATCGGCCCTCTGATGTACGAGCACGGCATGGTGAACATCCTGGCCCCGTTTGCCCCAACTTCAGATGGGCTTGTAGATGGGTAGCGTCTCCCCGTACGACACAGCAAAAGGGCGGCGCTACAGGGTTCGCTACCGCACCCCGGAGAACAAACAGACGGACAAGCGCGGTTTCAAGACGAAGCGCGACGCTGAGCTGTTCCTCGCATCAGTCGAAGTATCAAAGGCTCGCGGCGAGTTCGTTCGCCCGGAGGATGCTCGCGAGACGATAGGCACGCTCGGTCCCGCCTGGCTCGCCAACCAGACGCACCTCAAGCCGTCGTCGTTCCGTCCGCTCGAGATCGCATGGCGTCTGCACGTCGACCCTGTCTGGGGTAAGACGCGAGTGTCCGACGTGAAGCACAGCGCCGTGCAGTCTTGGGTGACGTCCATGAACTCGGCAAGTGCAACGACGGTCATCCGCAACTACGGGGTGCTCGCCAGCATCCTGGACACCGCAGTGAAGGACCGCCGCATCCTGAGCAATCCGGCGCGTGACGTGAACCTCCCGCGCAAAAAGCGGAAGGAGCACGTCTACCTCACGCACGAGCAGGTGTCTGACCTCGCGCTCGCGGCCGGCGAACGGTCGACGCTTGTCCTCGTGCTCGCCTACACCGGTCTGCGCTGGGGTGAAGCGGTCGGCCTCCGAGTCAAGGACGTCGACTTCACCCGACGACGGCTAAACGTAACGGTGAACGCGGTGGAGGTGGCGAACGTCATCACGGTCGGGACGCCGAAGACGCACAAGCGGCGCTCCGTGCCGTTCCCCGCGCTGTTAGCACCAGCCCTACGCGAGCGCTGCGAGGGGAAAGACGGCGACGCACTCGTGTTCGCGACGAAGCAGGGCACTCACGAGCGGCGCTGGCACAACGACCACGGCTGGTTCCCCGCGGCCGTGAAGAAGGCCGGAATCCCGTCGACGACCCCGCATGGACTCCGGCATACCGCTGCGAGCCTGGCGGTGAGCGCCGGCGCGAACGTGAAGGCCGTGCAGCGGATGCTCGGTCACGCCTCTGCAGCGATGACTCTCGACGTGTACGCCGACCTGTTCGAAGACGACCTGGACATAGTTGCGGGCCGCCTCGATGACGGGCTCGCGCAGACGGTTGTGGGCAAGATGTGGGCAGAGGCCGCCCGGAACGAAGACGAGGCCCGCTAGATCCGCTTGTGGCTGCGGATTAACGGACCTCGGTGGCGGCGGAGGGTGTGGGATTCGAACCCACGAGACATCTCTGCCCACCTGTTTTCAAGACAGGCTCCATCGGCCGCTCGGACAACCCTCCAGCGACGCGACCACGTGGCGAGACGTGATCGCGTCCCGGGAAGTCTACCGGGCTAGCGCGGCAGGGAGTCGAGCGCAGCCGCCAGGCCGTCGTCGGTGACGCCGCCCGTGAGCTCGTTGCCCGCGTCCACGACGTCCTCGGGTGCCTGCCCCATGACGACGCCGCGCCCCGAGGTCGAGGCCCACCGGAGCATGTCGATGTCGTTCCGACCGTCCCCGGCGGCGAACACGCGGGAGCGCGGGATGTCGAGCCACTCACGGACCCGCTCCATCGCGGTGGCCTTCGTCACGCCCTCGGGTGCGATGTCGAGCCACGACGTCCAGCCCACCGAGTACGAGACCTTGTGCAGCCCCATCCGCTCGACGATCTGCAGGAAGTCCTCGGTGTCGTGACCGGGCGAGATGACGACGACACGGGTCGCCTCGACGCCGAGCAGCCGTTCGAACGGGACGTGCTCGCCGGCGACGGTCATCGTGTCGTCGGGGAAGTTGCCGGAGAGCAGGAAGTGGCCGGTCTGGTCCTCGACGCCGAACGCGGCGTTCTCGAGGGCGCCGTGGATCGTCCGGAGGACCTCGCTCGGGTCGAACTGCTCGACGTGCACCCGCTCGTAGGAACCGTCGGACCGGCGTCCCAGGGTCAGCGCGCCGTTCGCGCAGACGAGGTACTTCGGCTGGATGCCGAGCGTGTCGAGCAGCGGGACGGTCATGCCCTCGCTGCGACCGGTGCTGAGCATGACCTCGTGCCCGGCTGCCTCGGCATCGCGGAGCGCGGCGATCACGGTGTCGGTGACGACACCGTCCTCGCGCATGGTGGTGCCGTCGATGTCGAGCGCCACCAACCAGCGCTTCGTCCGGGCCGGCGCACCCGCACCGGCCGAACCGTCGACGAACCGACCCTGCGTGCTCATCGGGGTTCGATCACCTCGACGCCGCCCAGGTAGGGACGGAGGACCTCGGGCACGACGACCGAGCCGTCGGCCTGCTGGTGCGTCTCGAGGATCGCGACGATCCACCGGGTCGTCGCGAGCGTGCCGTTCAGGGTCGCGACCGGCGCGGTCTTCCCGCTCTCGGTGCGGTACCGGATGTCGAGGCGACGAGCCTGGAACGTCGTGCAGTTCGACGTCGACGTGAGCTCGCGGAAGGTGCCCTGCGTCGGGACCCACGCCTCGATGTCGTACTTGCGCGCCGCACTCGTGCCGAGGTCGCCACCGGCCACGTCGATCACGCGGTAGTGCAGCCCGAGGTCCTGCAGCATCTGCTCCTGGTACCCGACGAGTTTGGCGTGCTCGGCCTCGGCCTGGTCCGGGTGGACGTAGGCGAACATCTCGAGCTTGTTGAACTGGTGCACGCGCAGGATGCCGCGGTTGTCCTTGCCCGCCGACCCCGCCTCGCGCCGGTAGCAGGTCGACCAGCCGGCGTAGCGCAAGCCGTCGCCACCGTCGAAGGAGAGGATCTCGTCGGCGTGGAACCCGGCGAGGGCGACCTCGCTCGTACCGGTCAGGTAGAGGTCGTCCGCCTCGAGCCGGTAGACCTCGGCCGCGTGCTCGCCGAGGAAGCCCGTGCCGGCCATGGTCTCGGGCCGCACGAGCGTCGGGGTGATGAGCGGCTCGAAGCCGGCGGCGATCGCACGGTCGAGGCCGAGCGACATCAGGGCGATCTCGAGCCGGGCACCGAGGCCGCGGAGGAAGTAGAACCGCGAGCCGGAGACCTTCACGCCGCGCGGGATGTCGATGATGCCGAGGTGCTCGCCGAGGTCGGCGTGGTCCTTCGGCTCGAAGTCGAACTCCGGCTTCGTGCCGACGGTGCGGAGCGTGACGAAGTCGTCCTCGCCACCCTTCGGCACGTCCGGCAGCACGACGTTCGGGATGCTCCGGACGACCGCGTTGAAGGACTCCTCGGCCGCGGTGACGGTCGCCTGCGCTTCCTTCACCTTCGCGGCGAGCGCCTGGGCCTGCTGCACGAGCGCGGCCTTCTCGTCCTTCGGTGCCTTCGCGACGGTCTTGCCGAAGGCGTTCTGCTCGGCACGGAGGGACTCGAACGAGGTGATCGCGCTCCGCCGTGCCGCGTCCGCGGCGACGGCCTCGTCGACGACGGCGACGGAGGCGCCGCGCGCCTCCTGCGAGGCCTTGATGACGTCCGGGTTGTCACGCAGCAGCTGGGGATCGATCACCGCACCATCCTAAAGGGGCCGAGTTGCGGACGGACTGGAGGCGCGGTGCGGGCCCGACCCGCGCCTCCAGGCTTCGATCGGTACCGTTGGTGCATGTCGACCCCTTCGGAGACCGCGCCCGCGGACCAGGACGCCCTCCAGACCGAACAGCGGACGGCCGCGGTGGTCTACAACCCGGTCAAGGTCCACCTGCCGACCCTCAAGCGCACCGTCGAGAAGCACCAGCAGGAGGCCGGCTGGGCCGAGACCCTCTGGTTCGAGACGACGGAGGAGGACCCGGGCGGCGGCATGGCCCGCGCCGCGCTCGAGGCCGGTGCCGACGTCGTCGCCGCCGCGGGTGGGGACGGCACCGTCCGCGCCGTGGCCGAGGTGGTGCACGGGTCCGACGCCTCGCTGGCGCTGCTGCCGAGCGGCACGGGCAACCTGCTCGCGCGGAACATGAAGTTGCCGCTGGACGACCTCGGCGGGATGGCCAAGGCGATCTTCACCGGGCACGACCGTTCGATCGACTTCGGTCTGCTCGGTGTCGAGCGTCCCGACGGCTCCCGCGACCGGTTCGGCTTCGTCGTGATGGCCGGACTCGGGCTCGACGCCCGCATGCTCGCGAACACGCGCCCCGAGCTGAAGAAGCGCGTCGGGTGGCTCGCCTACCTCGACTCGCTGTTCCGCTCCGTCCGGGACACCGACGGCTTCGAGTTCAAGTACCGGCTCGACGAGTCGGCGCGCAACGGCTCGGTCCGCGCGCACTCGGTCATCGTCGGCAACTGCGGCATGCTCCAGGCCAATGCCATGCTCCTGCCCGATGCCGAGATCGACGACGGGGTGTTCGACATCGTCGTGATGCGGCCTCGCGGGTTCTTCGGCTGGGTGCGCATCGCGGCCCGGGTGTTCTGGGAGAACGGGATCCTGCGGTGGTTCCGCCGGTCGGCCCTGTCCGACACCGTGATCGGCCGCCGGATCACCACGGCCGCGAAGCAGGAGCGCCCGCTGCGGTACCTGCGCGGCGAGGAGTTCACGCTGCGCCTGGCGAAACCGGACGAGTTCGAGATCGACGGCGACCCGGTGGGCGAGATCGTGGCGTTCCGCGCGAAGATCGACCCGGGCTCGCTGGACGTGCGGATCCCCGCGGTCGAGCCGGCGACGGGCCGCGGCCGCCGGCGGTAGCCGCGCCGCCGCGCGCGCCGCGGCGCGGTGCGCGCTCCGCACAACGAAAGTCCATCGGAACCACGCGACGACGTGGTGACGAAGGTCTCGCGAGGTACGGCATACCTCTACCTCGACGTCGCCGGCTCCTTCGTGCAGTCGTCCCGCAGCCGCTAGCGCTGCCGGTCCCTGCTCTGGTGCGCTGACGCCTTCGAACCACGGATCCGACGTGGAACCGTGCCTCGCGGCTGGTTCCATGTCGGATTCGTGGTTCGACCCTGCAAGGGCGCGCAGCGCGCAGCGCTCAGCGCTCAGCGCGCCTCGGGCTCGCCCGACACGATCGCGCGCAGCCAGTCGCGCGCCTCGACGAACGCGACGTCCGAGTAGCGCGCGGGCACCTCGGGCCGGACCCCGTCGGCCCGCGGGTACGACCCGAGGAACGTCACGCGCGGGCTGAACCGCCGCAGGCCGAGCAATGCGTCCGCCACGCGCTCGTCCCGCACGTGCCCGTCGAGGTCGATGACGAACCGGTACCGCCCGAGCTCGTCGCCGATCGGCCGCGAGGACAGCAACCCCATGTTGATGCCCCGCGTCGCGAACTGCTCGAGCATGTCGACCAGGGCGCCGGGGTGGTCGGCGGGCAATTCGACGATGACGCTGGTCTTGTCGGCGCCGGTCGGCTCGGGCAGCGCCAGGGTCTTCGACACGAGCACGAACCGGGTGACCGCCGAAGCGTTGTCCCCGATGGACGAGGCCAGGACCTCGAGCGCGTAGTGGTCGGTGATCCCCGGGGGTGCGACGGCGGCGTCGGCGGTGGGGTGCTCGTCGAGCAGGGCTGCCGCGGCGGCCACGTTCGAGGACGCCGGGATGTGCCCGTGGCCGCGGACGTTCGCCTCGAGCCAGTTGTGGGTCTGGGCGTAGGCCACGGGGTGCGCGTTCACGGTGCGGACGTCGGCGAGCGCGGTGCCGGGGCGGGCGACGAGCACGAAGTCGACGGGGACGAGGTACTCCCCCACGATGCGCACGCCGGGGATCCGGGCGAGGGCGTCCTGCGTCGCGCTGACCCCGCCGTCGACGCTGTTCTCGATGGCGATGACGGCACCGATCGACCGGCCGCTGACGACGTCGTCGAGGGCCTCGCCGACGTTGTTCACACTCCGCCAGGGCTTGCCGGCCGCCGCGTCCACGAGCTTGAGCGCGGCCTCGGTGAAGGTCCCTGCGGGTCCGAGGTAGGAGTACGTGTCGGACGGCGCGGCGGACTCGGTCATGCGGCGAGCCTATTGCAACGCCCCCGGCCCGCAGACGTGCGTGACGGTGGCGTCAGTCGGTGGCCGTGCCGGTCAGCCGGGCCTCGCAGATGGCGGGCTCGTCGTCGTCGCGCGGGTAGGTCAGGGCGGCGAACCGCCCCTCGGGGTCGAGCCGGCTGAGGAGCGCCGCGGCGATGCCGTCGAGCTGCCCGACCTGCTCGTCGCTCAACGCGTCGATCACCACGCGACGGGCGGTCCGGACGTGGTCGGGGGCCGCGTCGACGATGGTCGCGTAGCCGGCGTCGGTCAGCCGGACGTCGGTCGCGCGCCGGTCGTCGGTCGAGGGACAGCGCGCCACGAGGCCGCGCTTCTCGAGCCGGGACACCACGTGGGACAACCGCGGCAGCGAGGCGTTCGTCGCCGAGGCGAGCGCCGACATCCGGAGCGTCCGGGAGTCGGTCTCGGAGAGCATCGCGATGACCATGTAGTCGAAGTGCGTCAGGTCGGCGTCGCGCTGGAGCTGCTGGTCGAGCGTGGCCGGCAGGAGCTCCATGACCGCGACGAGCTTCATCCACGCGCGCAGCTGGTCGCGGGTGAGCCACGGGGTGTCGTCGGTCATGCGTCGAGTCTACCGAAAGGTTGTCGGTTCAACCAGTACTCGCGCGAACGCGTGCCGGACGACGTGCGGCGACCACGAGCACCACCACGACGACGAGCAGCAGGACCCCCTCGACGAGGAGCAGCCGCGCGCCGTAGTCGAACGGCAGCACCGTCGGGTTCTTCTGCCCGTGCGCCTTCGCCGCGATCTCCGGCAGGACCACGAGCGCGAGGACGCTCCCGAGCACGACGACCGCCTGCACGACGACGAGGGCCCAGGCCCGCAGCGTCCGCCCGGTCCGGCGGAGCAGGAGCCCCACTCCGACGACGAACGGCGACAGGATCGCGTCGTGCAGGATCACGGCCCCGAGGAGCCAGGTCGCCAGCCCCCAGATCCGGTTCGGTCGGACCGTCGTCACGAGGACGTACGCCCCGAACGCGATGACGAGCACCCCGACCACGACGAGCACGATGCGTGCGGCCCTCATGCGATCACCTCGATCTTCTCGATCCACTTGGTCTGCAGCACACCGGGTCGTCCGGGAGCGATGATCCGCGCCGGGAACCCGTGGTCGAGGTCGAGCGTCGCGCCGTTCAGCTCGAGCGCGACGAGCGTCGTCGGGTCCTCGGCGTACTCGGGGCCCATGTCCATGATGCGGTAGCCGCCGTGCCGCTCGAGGCTCGTCACCCGCACGTGCGACCCCGGCGCCGCCTGCACGGCGCCGAGCAGGTCGCGCATGCGCACGCCCTTCCAGGTCGCCATCTGGCTCCACCCCTCGACGCAGGAGATGGGGAGCTCGGCCTCGGCGGTGCCGAGCGCCACCAGCTCGGCTCGCGAGAAGGTGCGGACCACGTCGTGCCCGACGACGGTCAGGGACCAGTCGGCGGCGGTGGCGGTGGCCAGCACACCGGCGGCACGGGCCGTGCGGTTGACCGGCAGGTCGTTCGGCCCGCGGTGCCGCTGTCGGGCACCGAACACGTTGAACGGCTCGGCGAGCGTGCTCGACTGTCCGGCGGTCAACGCCACGACACCGACCGTCGCGGCGGTCACACCGGCGAAGAACCCGCGTCGGGCGATCCGCTCACGTCGACCGTCGGTCGCGTCCGGCGTGGCCCTGGAGGCGCGGCTCGCCTCCGCCGCACCGTCCTGCGGCACGCCGAGACTCGGCTCTGCGGACGCCGCTCGGGTCGCGGACGCCGAGTCCGGTCCGCCGGGACGAGTCTCGGCAGCGTCCGCCGGGACGGCCGGGACGCCGTCGACCCAGCGGAGCACACGGCCGGTGATGCCGCGGGGGTAGGACGCGACCGCCTGCGGTGCCGGAGCCGACGTGGCAGGGTCGACCCGTGCCTCCTGGGACGGCGAGAGCAGCTCGCTCCCCGCGGCCGGGTCGACCACGAACCGGCCGTGCTCGTCGTACGAGTCCCGCTTCCGCCAGTACCGGGTGATCAGCCGGAGCTTCACGCCGATGTGCAGCACGAGCGACCCGATGAGCACGTACGCGAGCGCGTTGTGGACCTGCTTGAACGGGAACGGCCACGGGTACCACTGGTACGTGTTGAGCAGGCCCGTCGTCACCTGCACGATCGCCGACGCCACGAACACCGCGATGGACAGCCGCTCGAGCAGGTGCAGCGGCCCACGCACCGGCGGGGTCTGCGCGAGTGCCGGCATGACCGTGTTGAGCTTCGCGAGCAGCAGCGGGATGATCGCGATCCCCGCGGTGATGTGCACGCCCTGCGTGAACTGGTAGAGCTGCGCGGGACGGGTCGGGAACCGCATCCACGGCAGCGGCTGCTGCAGGAAGTAGCTGTAGACGCCGGTCGCGAAGCAGACCAGGAACGCCACCCCGAGCAACCGCCCCAGGACGACCGCCGTCCGCGCGTTCCGGTTCGGCGACGCCATCGCGGATCGTGCATCCAGGAGCAGCCCGCGGACCATGGATAGCCTCGTCGCACCATGAGTGAACGACTTCGCCCCGGCCGACTCCTGCCGACCGTGCTGGCCGTGGTCGGCGTGCTCGCTCTGTCGGGCGTCATCGCCTTCGGCGTCACGCATCTGGGGTTCCTCCGGTCCGGTCATCGTTCCCCATTCGTTGCGTGGACCCTGATCGCTTGGACGGTGTTCGTGCTCGCGGTGCTCGCGCTGCGGTTCGTCCCGGCGAAGTGGATGACGTGGCTCGTGGTCGGCGGTGGCCTGGTGGTCGGGCTCGCCGCCATCGCCGGGCCGCCGAACACCAGCACCGACTCTGCTCGCTACGCCTGGGACGGCATCGTGCAGCACGCCGGGATCTCGCCGTACGCGCACACGCCGCAGTCGACCGCGTTGTCCGGTCTGCGCCCCGACTGGCTCTTCCCCGGCAAGGTCGACGGCACGTGCAAGCCGCTCGAACCCCGGTTCCGCGGGCTCGGCGACGGCGCGGACGGGCACTGCGTCGCGATCAACCGCCCGGACGTCGTGACGATCTACCCGCCGATGGCCCAGCTCTGGTTCGCGGCGGTGCGGGCGTTCGTGCCGGCCACGGCGCAGTACATGCCGTTCCAGGTCGCGGGGCTGCTCCTGTCGCTCGGCGTCACCGTGGGCCTGGTCGTCGTGCTCCGCAAGCTCGGACGACCGACGTGGTGGGCCGCACTCTGGGCGTGGTCCCCGCTCGTCGCGTCCGAGGCCGTCACCAACTCGCACGTCGACGCCCTCGGCGCGGCCCTTGCCACCGCCGGCGCTGTGCTCGTCGCATTCGGTCGGCCGATCTGGGGCGGGATCGCCCTCGGCGCCGCGACCGCGACGAAGCTCATCCCCGCGATCGTGTACCCGCCACTGCTCGGTCGGTGGCGGAACTGGTGGGCGATCCCGGTCGGCATCGCGGTGTTCGGGCTGCTCTACGTGCCGTACGTGCTGACGACGGGCCTCGACGTCCTCGGCTACCTGCCCGGGTACCTGTCGGAAGAGGGCTACGAGGACGGCTCCCGGTTCGCCCTGGTCTCACTCGTCTTCCACGGCGACGCGGCGACGCTCGTGGTCGGACTGCTCGTCCTGCTGGCGGCGTTCGTGGCGTGGCGGCTGTCCGACCCCGCGCGGCCGTGGTCCGGCGAGGTCCTCCTCATCGGCGTGACCTTCCTCGCGGTGAGCCCGCGCTACCCCTGGTACGCGCTGCTCCTCATCCCCTTCGTGGTGCTCTCCGGGCGCTGGGAGTGGCTGTCGATCGGACTCGCCATCGCCCTGCGCGGCGTCTGGCCGTCGGCGGACGCGTACCGCTGGTGGCTCGCCGCCGCGGTCGCCGTCGTCATCGTCGTCACGTTGGTGCGCACCCGGCGGTCCGACTGGGAGCGCTGGGGGCGCCGGCTCGCCTTCCGGGAACGAGCGCTCGCGATGTCACCAGGTGGAGGACCCGCTGACCCCGTACGCTGACGTTCATGGCACCCGCGACCATGCTCGGCTCCACCGGCGGCCTGCTCGACCGGTTCGGGCGGCGCGCGGTCGACCTGCGCGTGTCGCTCACCGAGCGCTGCAACCTCCGCTGCACCTACTGCATGCCGGCGGCCGGGCTGCCGTTCGCCCCCGACGACGCGCTCATGACCGCGGCCGAGATCGAGCGGCTCGTCCGGCTCGCGACCGACCGCTTCGGCGTGCGCAAGGTCCGCTTCACCGGCGGTGAGCCGATGCTCCGCCACGACCTCGTCGACGTGATCGCCCGGTGCGCCGCGCTCCCCGACGCCCCGGAGCTGTCGCTCACCACGAACGCGATCGGGCTCGCCCACCGCGCAGCCGCCCTGTACGACGCCGGCCTCCGACGCGTGAACGTGTCACTCGACACCGTCGACCCGGACGTCTTCACCACCGTCACCCGGCGCCCGTTCCTCGACAAGGTCATCGCCGGGCTCGAGGCCGCCCGGGCAGCGGGGCTCGCGATCAAGGTCAACGCGGTGCTGCTGCGCGGCGTGAACGACCACCTGGCGCCGGACCTCATGCGGTGGTGCCTCGACCGCGGCTACGAGCTCCGGTTCATCGAGCAGATGCCGCTCGACCCCGACCACGCCTGGGACCGCACGTCGATGGTGACCGCGGCCGAGACCCGGGCGATGCTGTCCGAGTCCTTCGCCCTGGTGCCGGACGAGGCGCCCCGCGACGGCGCCCCGGCCGAGCGCTTCCGGGTGCTCGCACGGACGGCCGACGGCGGCGTCGGTGCGGAGCTCGGCACGATCGGCATCATCGCGAGCATCACCGAGTCGTTCTGCGCCGACTGCACCCGCACCCGTCTGACGGCCGACGGCAACGTCCGCAGCTGCCTCTTCTCGGACGACGAGACCGACGTGCTCGGCCCGATGCGCAAGGGTGCCTCCGACGACGAGGTCGCCGAGCTCTGGCGCCTGGCGATGTGGGCGAAGCCCCGCGACCACGGCGACGACAGCGACGACCTGGTGCACCCCACCCGGGGCATGAGCGCGATCGGCGGATGACGGTGACGACGATCCGGTTCTTCGCCGCGGCACGGGCAGCGGTGGGCGTGGACGACGTCGCCGTGCAGGCAGCGACGCTCGACGAGGCCCTGCGGTCGGTGACGGCGGACGATCCCGATCGGTGGCGGGCGCTGCAGGAGCGCTGCTCGTACCTCGTCGACGGGGTGACCACGCGCGACCGGGCGACCGGGCTCGACGGTGTGGCGGTCGTCGACGTCATGCCGCCCTTCGCCGGCGGCTGAGCCCGGCGGCTGAGCCCGGCAGCCGAGTCCGGCAGCCGAGTCCGGCAGCCGAGCCCCGCGGCCGTGTCCGGCTCAGTCCGGCGTCGGTCCGTCCGGCCGGTAGACCGTCAGTTCGTCCGCCGGGACCGCGATCCGCACGGCATCCCCCGGCGCGAGCCCCAGCGCCGCAGCCACCGCAACCGTGACGTCCGCCACGAGGTCGCCGGCCCGCACCCGGACGAGCCCGTCCCGCGGTTCGAGTCCGGTCACCCGGCGCTCCGGCCCGGCACCGTCGCGCGTCACGACGGCGGCCGTCGGGTGGTAGACGGCGAGGGCGGACGAGCCAGGAGGCGCGGTGGCGGTCGACGACGCGAGTGCACCCCCGTCGTCGAGGGCGATCCCACCCCGGGTGGCGGTGCCGCGCACGAGCGTCAGGCCCGAGAAGGACGCCGCGAACGCGCTGGTCGGACGCCCGAGGACGACGGCGGTCGGCCCCTGCTCGGCGACCCGGCCGCCCTCGAGCACGACGATGCGGTCCGCGAGGGTGACGGCCTCGAGCGGGTCGTGCGTGACGAGGACCGTCGGTCGACCGGTCCGGGCGGTCCCGAGGGCGGAGCGGACCTCGGCCCGGGCGTCGACGTCGAGCGCCGAGGTGGGCTCGTCGAGCAGCAGGAGCGCCGGCTCGGTGGCGAGGGCCCGGGCGATCGCCACGCGCTGGGCCTGCCCTCCCGAGAGCGTCCCCGGTGCGCGGTCCGCCAGACCAGCCACGCCGACGGCGGCGAGGGCCGCGTCGGAGCGGAGCCGCGCCTCCTGGCCCCCGGAACCGGCCGCGCGCGGTCCGTAGCCGACGTTGCGGGCGACCGACAGGTGGGGGAAGAGGTCCGCGCGCTGGGCGACGAGCCCGACCCCGCGGCGGTGCGCTCGGACGCCCGTGAGGTCGCGGTCGCCGAGCAGGACCGATCCGGACCGGATGCGCAGCAGTCCGGCGAGGGCCTCGACGACCGTGGACTTGCCCGCGCCGTTCGGCCCGACCAGCGCGACGCACTCGTCCGGTGCGACGTCGAGGTGGACGTCGACGCCGCGGTCGGGGACGACGACGTGGGCGCGGAGGCCGCTGTGTGCCGGACGCTCGCGGCTCATGCGAGAGCCGTCCGGGTGCGGAGCGCGGAGGCACCGATGACCACCAGCGCGACGACGACCAGCACGAGCGCCAGTGCGACCGCAGTGTCGGGGTCGATCTCGCGCTGCAGGTAGATCTCGAGGGGCAGCGTTCGGGTGACCCCCTGCAGGCTGCCGGCGAACGTGAGGGTCGCGCCGAACTCACCGAGGGCACGGGCGAAGCAGAGGACGAGGCCGGCCAGGATGCCCGGGAGCACCCGCGGTGTCGTCACCGTCAGGAACGTCCGGGTCGGGGACGCACCGAGCGTCGCGGCGACCCGCTCGAACCGGTCGCCCCCGACGCGCAGCGCACCCTCGATCGAGGACACCAGGAACGGCATCGCGACGAAGGTCTGCGCGATCACGACCGCGGCCGTGGTGAAGGCGATCCGGAGGCCGTGCTCGTCGAGCCACGCCCCGACGACGCCGAGCCGACCGAACGCCGCAAGCAGGGCCAGTCCCCCGACGACCGGCGGCAGCACGAGCGGCAGCAGGACCAGGGCGCGTGCGGCCCCGATCCACCGCGACGTGGACCGGGCGAACAGGACGGCGAGCGGGTAGCCGAGCACGAAGGCGATGCCCGTCGCGGCGGCAGCGGTCCCGAGGCTCAGTCCGAGGGCGGTGAGCGACGCGGGCGACGTGACGAGTGCGCCGAACGACCCCCAGTCGACGCGGCCGACCATCGCCAGGACCGGGACCACCACGAACAGGCCGCCGAGGACAGCCGGGACCGGCAGCCACCACGGCACCGGGGTGCGGACGGACGGGCTCGCCCGGGGTGTTCGGTCAGTGTGGTCGGGCACGGCTCAGGGGGCTCCGAAGCCGGCGTCGGCGAGCACCTTCTGGCCGGCGTCGGAACGCACGTACGCCGTGAACGCCGCCGCGAGGTCGGGATTCGACGCGTCCTTCAGGACACCGATCGGGTAGGTGTTGACGGCCTTCGACGCCGCGTCGAACCGGACGCCGTCGACCTTGCCGCCGGCACCCTCGACGTCGGTCACGTAGACGAGTCCCGCGTCCGCCTGGCCGGACTCGACCTTGCCGAGGACGTCGGTCACCGACTGCTCCTCGCTGACCGGCTGCAGGTCGACACCGGTGGCCTGCTCGACCTTCGCGGTCGCGGCACCGCACGGCACCGGGGTGGCGCAGGTGACGAGCTGCACGTCCGAGGCGGTCAGGTCGTCGAGGTCCTTGATCCCCTTCGGGTTGCCGGGAGCCACGGCGATCTCGAGGACGTTCGTGGCGAAGTCCCGCGGCGAACCGGCGGCGATGTCGGTCTTCACGAGCTTGTCCATGTTCGCCTCGTCGGCGGACGCGAAGACGTCGGCGGGGGCGCCGTTCTGGATCTGCGTGACGAGGTCGCTCGAGCCGGCGAACGAGAAGGTGATCGTGGTCCCCGGGTGGGCGGCCTCGTACTGCTCGCCGAGGGTCGTGAACGTCTTCTGGAGCGACGCCGCGGCGAAGACGGTGATCTTCCCGGTCGGGGCCGCGGCCGTGCTGCTCGCGCTGGTGCTCGGGGCGGTCATGTCCGTCGTGCCGGCCGTGCCAGCCGTGCCGGCCGTGCCAGCCGTGTCGGCCGTGCTGCAGCCGGCGAGGCCGACGGCGACGAGGGCGGTCGCGGCGATCAAGAAGGCGGCGTTCCGCACATGCGTCGTCATTGCTCGATCGTATCCGCATCTGCGGTCACCGTGGGCCGGATCGTCGGCAGGCCCTCCCTGTCCCAGGCCTGGATGCCACCGTCGAGGACCGTCGCGTCACGACCTGCGGCACGGGCTGCGCGTGCCCAGGCGGTCGCGCGGACGCCGCTGGCGCACACCACGACGACGGGTCGGTCGTCGTCTGCGGCGAGGTCGTCCGGCGGGATGCTGCCGGGGACGATCCCGGTGGCGCGTTCGGCCGGGGTGCGGACGTCGACGAGGACGGGTCCGCCGCTGCCGCCGGTGGTCCGGTCGAGTCGGGCGGCGAGTGCCGCCGGGGCGATCCGGGGCGGGGCCTCGTCCACCGAGGGGGCCGGACGCCGGGAGCCCGGGCCACGTCGCAGCGTGCTCTCGGTCCAGCGCCACCGTCGCGCGTCGACCGTGAGCACCCGGCCGGTCAACGGCTCCCCGATGCCGGCGACGAGCGCGGTCACCTGGGCCGCCATCACCGAGCCGACGGCGCCGCACAGCGCGGGCAGCACGCCGTCGAGCGCGCAGGACCCCTCGTCCGGCAGGGCGTCCGGGTGCAGGTCGTGGAAGTCGATCGGCTCCGACCCGGCGTCGTGGAACACGGACACCTGCCCGTCGGTGCCGAGGACCGTGCCCCACACGAACGGGACTCCGGCCGTGGAGCAGGCGTCCGAGATCGCCCGTGTGACCTCGACGCTGTCCGCGGCGTCGACGACCACGTCGTGGCCCGCGACGTGGTCGGCGTGGAACGGCTCGGCGAGTGCGACGACCTCGAGCTCCGGGTCGACGCCCCGCACCCGCTCGGCCGCGCACTCGGCCTTGGGTCGGCCGACGTCCGCCGCGGCGAAGAGCGTCTGCCGTGCCAGGTTGGACGTGTCGACGACGTCGTGGTCGACGATGGTGACGCGGCGGAGTCCCGACCCGGCCAGGTACGTGAGCACGGGCGCGCCGAGGCCTCCGGCGCCGACGACGAGGACGCTCGCCTCGGACAGTGCCCGGACGGCCCGGTCCCCCGCGCCCTGGAGCGCCGCGGTGCGGGACAGCAACCGACGGCGGTCGTCGCTCGTGTGCCGGTCGTCGGTCATGCGTCCGTCGGTTCCGCCGGTACCTCGACCGACACCATCGTCGCCTTGACCGATGCGACGGCGACCGTCCCGACCTCGAGCCCGAGGTCGCGGACGGCCTCGGCGCTCATGAGCGACACGACCCGGTGCGGGCCGCTCTGCAGCTCCACCTGCGCCATCACGCCGTCGACCACGAGGTCGGTGACGATCCCGACGAACCGGTTGCGCGCCGAGCTCTTCGTCCCCGACGGGTCGTCGAGCTGCCCGCCGGTGCCGCGGATGTGCGCCGCGAGTTCCCGCCCGTCCACGACGGTCCGTCCGGAGGGGTCCGTCCCCCGCGTGAAGGTCCCGGCGTCCACCATCCGCCGGACGGTGTCGTCGCTGACGCCGAGGTACCGCGCGGCGTCGCGGATGCGGAGCTTCGTCATGGTCCTCCGCACGATACCGGTATGTGGAACTCTCAGTCTGGGCTGCGGGGACGCCGGGCACCTGCCCAGCCGCCGCGGATACCGTCCTCACCGTGACTGCACCACGGACCGGCACCATCAGCATCCCCCGAACGTCGGGGATCGCGCCGGTCCGTGCCCGCTCCCGCTCCTGGTTCCGCGGCCTCGTGTCGAGCATCGGCACCGCCGTCGTCCGTACGCCCGAACTGACGGTCGGCGCGTTCGGCGTGATCGTCTGCGCCGCCTTCGCCTGGGTCCCGTCGCTCTGGTACGACGAGGCCGCGACGGTCACGAGCGCCCAGCGGACCTGGCCGCAGCTCTGGGCCGAGCTGCACAGCGTCGACGCCGTGCACGGGCTCTACTACTCGCTGATGCACGTCTGGTTCTGGCTCGTCGGGTACACACCGTTCACGCTGCGGTTCCCGAGCGCCCTGGCCATCGGCGTGGCCGCGGGGCTCCTCGTCGCGCTCGGGCGCCGGCTCGGCGGACTCCGCCTGGGCATCACCGCCGGGCTCGTGTTCCTCGCGCTGCCCCGCGTGCAGTGGGCCGGGTCCGAAGGTCGGCCGTACGCCACGATCACGACCCTGGCCGTCTGCCTCACCCTCGTCGGCCTGACCGCGGTCCGCCGCACCCGGACGGGTCGCAGCCTGCACTGGTGGGCGGCCTACGGGGCACTCGCACTCGTCTCGGTGACCTTCAACGTCTACCTCTCGCTCGCGGTCGTCGCGCACGCCGTGACCCTGCTGTGGACGCTGGTGGCCCGCCGCGCGGCCGTCCGTCGCGCCACGGTGTCCCGCCGCGGCCACGACCTGGGTCCGGCGCTCGTCACCCGCGGGGTCCTGGTCCGCTGGGCCGTCGCAGCCGCCTTCGCCGCCGTGGCCGTCTCGCCGCTCGTCGTCGAGGTCGCCTCGCAGTCGAAGCAGGTCGCGTGGATCGCCGGCATCGGCGAGCGCACGGGTGTGCAGGTGTTCGCCACGGCGTGGTTCGGTGGCGTCGACGTGTACGCCGCGGGCGCGTGGGCGCTCATGCTCGTCGGCACGGTGTTCGCCCTCGTCGAGGCGCACCGGCGCTCCGCCACGGTCCGGTCGCTCGTCCGAGCGCAGGCGGTCCGCGTCGCCGTGCCGCTCGTCGTCATCCCGACGGCCGCGCTCGTGCTCGCCACGGCGATGGGGAAGCACCTGTACTCCCCGAAGTACGCCACCCTCAGCCTGCCGTTCGTCGCGCTGCTCATCGCCCTCGCCCTGACGCTGGTCCGGCCGAAGGCACTGCTCGCCGCAGCCGTGGCCGCCGTCCTCGTGCTGTCGGTGCCGACGGCCGTGGCCGTGAAGGAGCCGCTCGCGAAGCAGGACTCGACCTGGGCCCGTGCCGCCTCGATCATCGCCGAGCGGAGCACGAACCGCGCCGACGCCGACGAGGGTGTCGTGTTCGGCAGCGTCTACGGGCACCCCGGCACCACCGCCGACGTCATCCGCGTCTCCTACCCGTCGGCGTTCGCGGGCATGACGGACCTCGGCGTGCGCAAGGTCGGAGCCGAGTCCGGCGTCCTGTGGAACCAGACCGGTGACCTCGAGACGACGATCCCGAGCCGCCTGGGCGACATCGACACGGTGTGGTTCGTCGGCGGGACGGTGAAGGCACGCAACATCGAGCCGGAGACCGCCGCGGTGCTCGCGGAGCACGGCTTCACGGCGAAGGAGCACTGGAAGACCGGCACGGTCGTCATCACGGAGTACGTCCGGAACTGACCGGCCGACGGGGCTCGCTGTCAGTGCAGGACGCGGGCGCCGTGCACCGGTCCGGCGGCACGCACCGCGACCATGCCGGCGGCGCTGAGCTCGACCTGCACCTCGAGCGCGGCATCGCGGTCGGCGACGAGGAACGCCACCGTCGGCCCGCTGCCCGACACCAGTCCGGCGAGGGCACCGGCCTTCTCACCGATCTCGAGCGTCGTCGCGAGCGCGGGCTGGAGGCGCATCGCCGGGGCCTGCAGGTCGTTGTGCAGGCAGTCCGCGAGCAGGTCGGGATCGCCGGCGCGGAGGGCCTGCAGCACGTTCGCCTCGACCACGGGCGTGGTGGGTGCCGGCGCGATGTCCGCACGGTACCGCTCACGGTGTTCGTCGAGCGCCCGGTACACGGCGGGCGTCGAGAGGCCGGCGTCGCTCAGGGCGAGCACCCAGTGGAACTCGCCCTTGGCCAGCGCCGGGCTCAGCTCGTCGCCGCGCCCGGTCCCGACCGCGGTCCCGCCGGCGAAGGCGAAGGGCACGTCGGCGCCGAGCTGCGCGGCGAGACGCAGCAGTTCCTCACGCCCGAGCGCGGTCCCCCACAGCGTGTCGACGGCGAGCAGGGTCGCTGCGGCGTCGGCCGATCCACCGCCCATCCCACCGGCGACCGGGACCTGCTTGTCGATGGTGAGCCGGACGCCCCCGCGGTACCCGGCGGCGTCGGCCACGAGGCGAGCGGCCCGGATCGCGAGGTTCGACTCGTCGACCGGGACAGACCGGGTGTCGATCGGCCCGGTGAAGGTCACCGAGAAGTCGTCCGCCGGCTCGGCCGAGACGTCTTCGTACAACGAGACGGCCTGGTACGCCGTCGCCACGTCGTGGTAGCCGTCGTCCTGCAGGGCCCCCACCGACAGGTAGACGTTGATCTTCCCGGGGGCGCGCGTCCGCACACGGGTCGGTGCGGCCAGCGTGGTCATGCCCCCAACCTATCCCGACGCAGCCGCGAAGCCGCGCGCGAGGTCCGCGAGGATGTCGTCCACGTGCTCGAGTCCGATGGACAGCCGGATCAACCCGTCCCCGACCCCCGCGGCCGCCCGCTCCGCCGAGGTCATCTGCACGTGGGTCGTCGACGCCGGGTGCACGACGAGCGAGCGCACGTCGCCGATGTTCGACACGTGGTCGAACAGCTCGAGCGCCGCGACGAACCGCCGCCCGGCGTCGACCCCGCCGTCGAGGTCGAACGCGAGCACCGCCGACGGACCCGCCGGCACGTACTGCTGGGCGAGTTCGTGCCACGGCGACGACGGAAGCCCGGCGTAGTGCACGCCGAGCACCTGGTCGTGCGCGTCGAGCCACGTCGCCACCGCGGCCGCGTTCGACACGTGCCGGTCCATCCGGAGCGACAGGGTCTGGATGCCCTGCAGCACGAGGAAGGCGTTGAAGGGTGCGATCGCCGGCCCGAGGTCCGCGGAGAGCTTCGAGCGGGTGCGCTGGATGAAGGCGCGCCGCCCGAACTTCGCCGCGAAGTTCGTGTTCGCGAACCCGGACTGCTCGATCGTGGCGAGCTGCGGGTACCGCTCGGCGTGCGCCGCCCAGTCGAAGTTCCCGCTGTCGACGATGAGCCCGGCGATGGCGCTGCCGTGCCCGGCGAGGTACTTCGTCGCCGAGTGCACGACGATGTCCGCACCGTGCTCGATCGGCCGGACGAGGTAGGGCGTGGCGATGGTGTTGTCGACGATGAGCGGCACGCCGTGCTCGTGCGCGACACCGGCCACCCCCGCGAAGTCGAGGACGTCGCCGCGCGGGTTCGGGATCGACTCGCCGAAGAACGCCTTCGTCTCCGGACGGACCGCCGCCGCCCACTCGTCGAGGTCGGTCGGGTCCTGCACGAACGTGAACGCGATGCCGAGGTCGCCCAGGGTGGAGGCGAAGAGCGTGTAGGTCGCGCCGTAGAGCGACGCACTCGACACGATGTGGTCTCCGGCGCGGGCCAGGCCGAGGACGGCGAGCGAGGTCGCGGCCTGCCCGGACGCGAGCGCGAGGGCGCCGACACCACCCTCGAGGTCGGCGATGCGCCGCTCGAGGGCCGCCGCCGACGGGTTGTTCACCCGCGAGTACGTGTGACCGGGCGCGTTGAGCATGAACCGGTCGGCCGCGTCCTCACCCGACGGGTACACGAACGCGGCGCTCTGCGCGATCGGCGGCACGTTGGCACCGAACCCGGGGTCCGCACGGAATCCGGCACGGATCTGCCGGGTCTCGAAGGCCCAGCCGGCCTCGGTGCCGTCGGAGGCGTCGCCCATCAGACGACCGCCCCGGACGGCGCGGCCACGGACGGCCGGACGAGCGGGATGACCTGCTCGCCGAACCGGTCCATCTCCTCGAGCTGCGGCGAGAACTGCAGCAGCAGCGTGTCCACCCCGGCGTCCTCGAACTCGCGGATCCGCGCGGCCACCTGCTCCGGCGTCCCCACGAACCCGGGGCGGAGCCCACGGTTCGACACCGAGTAGTCCTCGAGCGACGGCACGTGCTCGAGCTGCGACTTCGAGATGAAGTCCTGGTACGACTCGTAGGCCCTGCCGTGCTGCACGTCCGTGATCCGGGCGAGCTCGGCCTGTGCCTCCTCCTCCGTCTCGCGCACGATGACGTAGGCGGCCATGCCGAACGCCTCGAACGGCGGCAGGCCGGCGTCGACACGGCGCTGCTTCATCTCGGCGATCTTCGTCCGGAGCTCCTCGACGGTGCCGCCGTGGGTCACGTAGGCGTCGGCGTACCCGGTGATCGCCGCCTTGCCGGCCTCGCTCTCGCCGCCGGCGTAGATGCGCGGGGTGACCCGGGGCTTCGGCTCGAGGTGGCTGTTCTCGATGTCGTAGTACTCGCCGTGGAAGGAGTACGGCGTCTCCCGCCAGAGCCCCTTCATGATCTCGACGAACTCCGCCGTGCGCTTGTACCGGTCGTCGTGCTCCGAGAAGATGCCGCCGTACTGCTTGGCCTCTTCCGCCCACCACGCGCTCACCACGTTGAACGTGAACCGGCCGCACGAGATGTCGTCGATCGTCGCGGCCTGCTTCGCCGTCACCGCGGGCAGGTGGTACCCGGGACGCATCGCCGCCATGATCTCGAGGCGCTCGGTCGTCGCCGCGATGGCCGCGGCGAGCGACCAGGCCTCCAGCGAGGGCGCGGCCGTGCCCTTGATGTCGTTGAGGTTGAGCTCCGGCACGAGCGTCAGGTCGAAGCCGATCCGCTCGGCGCGCTGCGCCAGCCGCTTCACGTAGTCGAAGGTGACCGGCATGTTCTCGTTGTCGACGTTGCGCAGCCAGCCGCCGAAGAGCGGGGTCCAGTATCCGAATCGCACGGGGTGGGTTCCTTGGGGAGGTGGGGAGGGACGGACTGGAGGCGCGGGGCGGGCCCGCACCGCGCCTCCAGTCCGGTGGATCTTGCGTTCTCAGGCCGTGAGCTGCGCCGCGTACTGCGTCTCCAGCAGGCCACCGAGGTACCGCGCGATGGAGCGCGGGCCGGAGGCCGGCGCGGTCTCCTCGACGGCGGGGTTGTAGTTCGTGTTCGTGTTGATGTCGTAGACGACCGTGCGACCGTCCGTCGTCTCCATGAACTCGACGCCCGCGATCTGGATCCGCTGCTCTGCGAGGAACCCGCGGAGCTGCTGGACGAGCGGGTGTCCGGCGGTGACCTCCGTGCGGACGCTGAACGCCGGGGGTGCCCCGGCGGCCTCGGTGCCGGGGACGTCGCAGACCGCACCGGCGATGACCTGCGGGACCTCGCACGCGTCGGCCGGGCACAGCTCGAAGCTGCCGGCGCTCGTGTCGACGCGGACGGCGTAGACGAACTCGCCGCCGACGAACTCGACGCGCGTGATGAACGGCTCGCGGGCCGTGAGGTACTCCTGCAGCAGGGTGATGCCGTCGACGGGCTCCTCGAACTCCGGGCTGTCGACGTAGGCGTCGAACTCGGCGAGCGAGTCGAACCGGCGGACGCCGAGGCCCTTGCCGCCCTGGTTGTGCTTCGTGATGAACGGCACGTCCTGGCCGCCGGTGAAGTCGTGGGCCGCCTGCTTGAGCGTCGTGCGCCCGAAGACGGCCGTGGTGCGGGGCACGTCGAACCCGGCGTTCCGGAGCAGTCCGTGCTGGGCGACCTTCGAGACCTCGAGCTCGAGGACGTGGCTGCCGCCGACGACCGGTCGACCGGCACGCTCGAGCCAGCCGAGGACCGCGCGGGTGTACTCCTTCGAGTGCTCGTGCCCGCGCGTGTGCGAGCTCGCCGACATCCGCGACCAGTACACACCCGGTTCGGGGTCGGCTGCGAGGTCGATCTGTCCCTCGGTGAGGAGGATCTCCTCGACGGGGACCCCCTCGGCCTCGAAGGCAGCGGCGAGCGGCGGGAACCACTCGGGGTTCTCGTGGATGACGTACACGCGGGGAGTGCTCACCTCGCCACCCTAGGCACGGCCTGCCGGGAGTCGCCAGGTGTGTGACGCGGGTTTACTCCGTCAGCGGGCGAAGGTCTGCTGGCCGACGACGCCGAGGAGCTCGAGCTTCTGCGCGTCCTCGCTGCCCGTCGGTGCCGTGAAGAGCAGCAGCGCCTGCGTCTGGCTCGTCGTGTGGAGCACCTGGCAGTCCACGGTGATGCGACCGAGCTCGGGGTGGACGAACGTCTTGTGGTCCTCCCACCGGCTCGCCACCTCGTGCAGGGACCACAGCGCTCGGAAGTCCGCGCTGTTCGCCTCGAGGTCGGCGATGAGCTCCGCCGCCCGGGTGTCCGTCGGTCCCGCGGCGCCGACCGCTGCGCGGAGTGCGGCGACCTGTGCCCGGGCGAGCCGCTCGTGCTCCTCCGGCGCGTACTTCGCCCGTTCGTAGCCCGTCATGAACCAGCGCCACGGCTGGTACCGCTCGTTGCCCGGCAACCCCGTGGTCGTGCCGAGGAGCGCGGCCCCGAGCCGGTTCTCGACGAGGGTCTCCCCCAGGTCGTTCACCACGATCGCCGGGGTGTCCTCGAGGCGGTCGAGTACCCGGAGGATCGCGGGGTCGACGTGGTCGGAACGGTGGACCCGTGCGGGCGCGTTGTGCCCGGCGAGGCGGAACAGGTGGTCGCGCTCGTCGAGGCTGCAGCGGAGCGCCCGGGCGATCGCCGCCACCATCTGCTCGGACGGCTGCGGTCCGCGCTGCTGCTCGAGGCGCGTGTAGTAGTCGGCGGACATCCCCGCCAGCGCGGCGACCTCCTCGCGCCGGAGGCCCGGCGTGCGGCGGCGCTGCCCGGAGCCGAGCCCGACGTCTTCGGGGCGCAGCAGTTCGCGACGGCGGCGGAGGAAGTCGGCGAGCCCGGGGCGGTCCATGCCTTCATCGTGCACCGGGTCCGGCGACCGTGCCAGGGATCGGCGGTCCCCCGATGACGGCGCTCTGGTTCGGGCGGTCGGGCGGGTGGATCGTGGTCGTCATGGACATCACGAACTCCACCGTCTTCATCCCCGGCGCGACCTCGGGCATCGGCCTCGGGCTGGCCCAGCGCCTGCAGGCAGCGGGCAGCACCGTCGTCATCGGCGGCCGACGTCGCGCGCTGCTCGACTCGCTGCACGACGAGTACGGCTTCGGCACCGTCGAGCTCGACGTCACCGACCCAGCGTCGATCACCGCCGCGGCCGCCTCCGTCATCGATGCCTACCCGTCGCTCGACGCCCTCGTCACGATGTCGGGCATCATGCGCGCCGAGGACCTGCGATCGTCGGAGCACCTGGCCGACGCCGTCGCCACCGTCGAGACGAACCTGCTCGGCACCATCCGCCTCATCGACGCGTTCCTGCCGCACCTGCTCGGTCGTCCGGCGTCGACGATCGTCACCGTGTCGTCGGGGCTGGCGTACACACCGCTCGCCGCGACCCCGACCTACAGCGCCACGAAGGCCGCGGTGCACTCGTACACGCAGTCGCTCCGCCAGCAGCTGACCGGGTCACCCGTCTCGGTGCTCGAGCTCGTGCCGCCGGCGGTCGCCACGGACCTGATGGGCGAGGGCGTCGACTTCGGCGGGATGCCGCTGGCCTCGTTCCTCGACGAGGTGGTGTCGCTGCTGCAGGCCGGCGCCGCGCCGGAGATCCTGGTGCAGAACGTGCTGCCGCTGCGGTGGTCGGAGCGGGACGGGACGCAGCAGCAGCTCATCGAGGCGCTGGCGTCGCGTCGGCACTGACGATCGGCTCGCCGGCCTCCGCTGGCGGGTCGGCGGAGGCGCCGTCCGCCTCGCTCAGTCGGTGGCGCCGTCCGCCTCGCCGCGGGCTCCGCGCCGTCGGATCACGCCGTCGAGGAACCGGTTGACGAGTCGCCAGGCCGGCCACGCGAGGGCCCCGACCAGCGCCGTGTCGAGCGGGCGGCCGAGCGCGCGGATCACGACGTACGCGCCCGTCATCGCCAGGCCGGTCGACAGGGCGGCGTTGAGGCGGCGGGGTGTCCAGCCCTGGTTGTGGTGGTCGCTGTCGTCGACGCCGTCGCTGTCGCTGGCGCGGTCATCGTCGGGGAGGCGGTCGAACGTGATCCCCCACGCGACGAACAGCCCGCCCAGCACGACGGCCACCCACGCGGCGTCGTCGGAGGGATCCCGGAGGAGCGCGAGCACGGCGAAGACCACGATGGCGCACCCCGCGACCACTGCCGTGAGCAGGAGGACGAGTGCGGAACGGGAACGGGGTGCAGACACCCGTCGAAGCCTAGGGCCATCCGGTCGATCCGCGCGTGCCCCGTTCGGGACCCCGGTTCAGAGTGCCGCGAGCAGGTCCTGGAGCTCCGCCTTGGCGTCGGGCATGCGTTCCGGTCCGGTGAGCCGTTCCCGCTGCACGGCGATCCGGACCGTGCCCGCCCGGGAGCCGTCCTCGGTGGTGAGCAGCACCGACTCGCGATCGGGGAACGTCCACCGCGCCGACGGCCGCTTCCCGCCCCGGCGTTCCGAGGTCGGGGCGAACCCGAACGCCGCCGTGCAGACCGGCACGACCCCGTCGAGCACCGTCTCGCGCTCCCCGGGCACCTGGCGCGACGCCGACACCGCGAACGAGCCGTCCGATCGTTGCCCGGGGATCCGGAGGCCCCGCGCCTGCTCGTACCCGATCGTGACGCCCTGCGCCCACCACGGCTCGACGCCCTGTTCGACGATCCAGGCGGCGATGGCGGCGTGCCCGATCGTCCGTCCGTCGATCTCGTCGATGCGGGCGTACCAGTCGTCCGGCGTGCGACCGGTCGCCGCGAGCACGCTGTCGGCGGCCATCCCCTGCGCGTGCGATCGCACCGTCCCGTCGGTCATGCGGCCATCGTAGGGGCGGTGCGATCGCATCACGCTCGTGATCTCATGATCTCGTCAGCTCGCGGATCCGGACCGCAGTCGCCGCGCAGCATCGACGCCGTCAGGCGAGATGAGGAGCGGGAGTTCCTCGCGCGGAACGGTGCCGAACGCGACGTCGCACGTGACGAAGGCGCTGACATCGGCGGCGATCGCGGTCGCGACCTGAACCGCTCCCCGGGTGGTGAGCCCCCACGTCGACATCAGGAGCGGGAGATCGGACGCGACCTCGTCCACGCCCACCCAGTGCATCGAGATCGACCCGAGCATGCCCTGCCAAGCCGCTATGTACGAGGCCGCGGCGTCCTGGCCGATGTCGAACGCCGCGTCGAACACGTCGAGCTCGAGGAGCGTGGTGTACAGGATCTTGGTGTCGATCAGGTCGAGGCGGTCGAGGAACGCGACGGCCTCGACGTGACCCGGCTCGGAGGGGTTCAGGGCGCGCAGCATGAAACTGCTGTCGAGGAGTACCTGGTCCGGACGCGCGGTGCAGGTGGAGTAGGAGAGCACTCCGCGGTCACCGAACGCCGTCGGGCTGAGCGGCTCGAACACCGGCTCAGACCGCGGTGCGTCGGAAGTGTTCGACCGGTGCGGGCCTGACCTCACCCTGGAACGAGTTCAGCGCGCGATGCAGCCGAGCTCGACGTTCTTCCCGCGTCCCTTCGCGCGGCGGCGTTCGTGTGAGGATCGATGCCATCTCCGCCGCGGTGAACACGCGGACTCCGTGACGCACCTCTGCCGGAGCGGTGTCGGTGGCTGGCGGTCGGTACTGGACGCTCATGGTGTCTCCTTCGGTTCGTGGGCGACCGTAGGCGGGCACGGAGCCGGTCTGCAAACATGTTGGATTTCCATGACTTCGGGGCAGGTGCTCGCGCTCGACACCGCTTCCCACGAGGATGGACGGTGATGAACGACCGCCTCGCCACCGTCCAGCGCATCGTCGCCGAAGCCGGCATCGACGCGACCGCCCGGGAACTCCCCGACTCGACCCACAGCGCCGCGCAGGCGGCCGCCGCGCTCGGCACCGAACCGGGAGCGATCGCGAGCAGCCTGCTGTTCCTGGCCGACGGGGAACCCCTGCTCGCGATGACGTCCGGCCGGCACCGGGTCGACACCGACCTGCTCGCCGCCCAGATCGACGCGACCGAGCTCGCCATGGCCACCGCGAAGCAGGTCCGCGAGATCACCGGGCAGCCGATCGGCGGCGTCTCCCCCGTCGGGCACCCGGCCCCGATCCGCACGGTGGTGGACGAGGCGCTCCGCGAGTACGACACGGTCTGGTCGGCGGCCGGGACCGCGAACAGCGTGCTCCCCCTGACCTTCGAGCAGTTGCTGTCGCTGACCGGTGGGACGGTCGTCCGGGTCAACGACCACTGATGGCGGCGCGGACGCGGGTCGAGCTGGGGCGACGAGAGGACCTCGGCGCCGACTGCGCGAACTGCTTCGGCCTGTGCTGCGTCGCCCTGGCGTTCGCGAAGTCCGCGGACTTCCCGTTCGACAAGGACGCCGGCGACCCGTGCACGAACCTCGACGACGCGGACGGCTGCCGGATCCACCCGCACCTGCGTGAGCGGGGCTTCTCCGGCTGCACGGTGTTCGACTGCTCGGGGGCCGGGCAGAAGGTCTCCCGGCACACCTTCGCGGGCCGCTCGTGGCGCGACGACCCCGACACGCGGCGGTCCATGTTCGCCACGTTCCCGGTCGTCCGACGACTCCACGACCTCCTGCGGTACCTCGACGAGGCGATCACCCTCGTGCGAGCGACACACGACGAGACCTCCTGGGTCGCGGCCTTCGAGCACGTCCGTCTGCTGAGCGACGGGACGCCGGAGGACCTCACCACCCTCGACGTCGACGCGGAGTACGACCGTACCCGTCCGCTCTTGCTCGAGGCGAGCGCGATCGCACGTCGGCAGGGTCCGATCGGTGCCCACGCCCAGCGGGTCGGTCCGGGGACGGACCTCGTCGGCGCGGACCTGCGCGGGGCCGACCTGCGTGGGGCGACGCTGCGGGGGGCGCTCGCCATCGCGGCGGACCTGCGGGGCACCCGGTTGGACCGTTGCGATCTGCTCGGCGTGGACCTCCGCGACGCGGACCTGCGCGGCACCGATCTCCGTGGCGCGGTGTTCCTCACGCAGATGCAGGTCAACGCGGCGCGGGGCGACGCGGCCACGGTCCTACCGGAGGGGTTCCAGCGCCCCGGGCACTGGAGCACGACGGCGGACGCGGCCGCCGGGGTCACTCCGCCGCGGCGAGGACCGTCCGGCCGAGGCGCACGAAGTCGTCGGCGCTGAGCATCTCGCCCCGAGCCGTCGGGTCGACCCCACCGGCCGTGAGGAGTTCCGACGCCCGGGCACTGCTGCCGAGGACGCCGGAGAGGCTCTGGCGGAGCATCTTCCGCCGCTGCTGGAACGCCCCGTCGACGAGCGCGAAGACCTGCGCCCGCAGTGCTTCGTCCCCGGGCGGGTCGTGCCGGTCGAACCCGACGAGCACGCTGTCGACGTTCGGCACCGGCCAGAACACCTGCCGGCTGACCTGTCCGGCGATCGACCACGACCCGTACCAGGCGGCCTTCACGCTCGGCGCCCCGTAGACCTTGCTGCCGGGGCCCGCGGCGATGCGGTAGCCGACCTCGGCCTGCACCATGACGAGCGCCCGTTCGATCGACGGGAAGGTCGCCAGCAGGTGGAGCAGCACCGGGACGGAGACGTTGTAGGGCAGGTTCGCGACGACGTGCGTGGGCGCCTCGGGCAGGTCCGTCGCGGCGACGGTGAGGGCGTCCTGGTGGATGACCTCGAGCCGGGCTGCCGGTTGCATCGTGGCGACCGTGGTCGGCAGCTGGGCGGCGAGTCGGCCGTCGATCTCCACCGCGGTGACGGACGCGCCCGTCTCGGTCAACCCGAGCGTCAGCGAGCCGAGACCGGGACCGATCTCGAGCACCTTCGAGTCGGCGGTGACCCGACCGGACGCCACGATGCGACGGACCGTGTTCGCGTCGTGCACGAAGTTCTGGCCGAGCTTCTTCGTCGGCGTGACGTCGAGCTGGGCCGCGAGGTCCCGGATCTCCGCCGGGCCGAGGAGCGATGCCACTACTGCTCCACCGTCACGGGCTCGGCGTCCCACGCGCCGTAGACGAGCTCGGTGTTCGAGGCGATCTGCGCCGCGAGCATCGAGGCGTCGGTCCCGAGGGTGTCGGCCATCGACCGGAGGGTGAGCGGGATGAGGTACGGCGCGTTCGGGCGACCGCGGAACGGCGTCGGCGTGAGGTACGGGGCGTCGGTCTCGACCATGATCAGGTGACGGGGTGCGACCTCGAGCGCGGCGCGCAGGGGGGCCGCGTTCTTGAACGTCACGGTGCCGGCGAACGACATGTACCAGCCGCGCTCCGCGCAGAGCCGGGCGAGGTCGGGACCGCCGGAGAAGCAGTGGAACACGGTCTTCTCGGGAGCGCCGACACGGTCGAGGACCTCGACCACGGCGTCGTGCGCGTCGCGGTCGTGGATCGTCAGCGCGAGGTCGTGCGCCTTCGCGATGCGGATGTGCTCCTCGAACGAGCGGACCTGGGCGTCGCGGCCGTCCTCGCCGGTGCGGAAGAAGTCGAGACCGGTCTCACCGATCGCCCGGACCCGGGGCAGCGCCGCGAGCCGTTCGATGCCGGCGAGGTGCTCGTCGAGCAGACCCTGTTCCTGCAGCGACGGCGCCTCGTTCGGGTGCAGCGCCACCGCGGCGAGGACCCGCGGCTCACGTGCAGCGATGGCCGCCGACCACTCCGAGGTGGCCAGGTCGGTGCCGACCTGCACGACCCCGCGGACGCCGACGCTCGACGCGCGGTCGAGGTGTTCCCGGTAGTCGAGCGCGCCGTCGCCGCCGTCGGCGATCTCCATGTGGGTGTGGTTGTCGTAGACCGGGACGACGAGCGCCTCGGGCAGGGGCGGGTAGGTCAGGTCCCGCTTGGACCCGTCGCCGTCACCACGGGCGCGGAGGTGGGCGTCGGTCACGCTGCGCCCTGCTCCGACTGCTCGATGCGCGGGAACAACCCGGACTCGAGCGGGACCACGGTCGAGGCACCCTGCCACTCCCACGCACGGTCCACCCGCTGCTCGGCGATCGATCCGCCGGCACCGATCGAGGCCCAGAGCTTCTCGGTCGCCTTCGGCATGACCGGCGAGAGCAGGACGGCGACGGTGCCGAGCCCACGGAGCGCGGTGGCCAGGACGGTGCCGAGCCGCTCGCGCTGCGCGTCGTCCTTCGCCAGCGCCCACGGCTGCTGCTCGGTGATGTACCCGTTCAGCGCGTCGACGAGCTCCCACACCGCGGCGATGGCCTCGTGCGGAGCGAACGCGGCGATGGCGGCGTCGGCGCGCTCGGTGACGGAGACCGCGAGCGCGTCGATCGCTTCGTCGGACGAGGTCAGCGACCCACGCTCGGGCACCGCACCGTCGAAGTACTTCTGCAGCATCGCGACGAGTCGGGAGGCGAGGTTGCCGAAGCCGTTCGCGAGCTCGGCCTGGTAGCGGGCGGAGATGTCCTCCCAGCTGAAGTTGCCGTCCTGCCCGAAGGTGATGGCACGGAGGAAGTAGTAGCGGAAGGCGTCGGACCCGAACGTGTCGGTGATCTCCGACGGCGCGATCCCGGTCAGCTTCGACTTCGACATCTTCTCGCCGCCGACGAGCAGCCAGCCGTGGCCGAACACGCGCTCGGGGACGGGCAGCCCGGCGGCCATGAGCATCGCCGGCCAGATCACCGCGTGGAACCGGGCGATGTCCTTGCCGACGATGTGCACGCTCGGCCAGAGGCGCTGGAAGGCCTCGTCGTCGTCGGTGCCGTACCCGAGCGCCGTGACGTAGTTGAGCAGGGCGTCGAACCACACGTAGAGGACGTGGTCGTGGTCCCAGGGGATCTGGATGCCCCAGTCGAAGCTCGACCGCGAGATCGACAGGTCGCGCAGACCCTGCTTGACGAACGAGATGATCTCGTTGCGGACGCTCTCCGGCTGGATGAACAGCGGGTTCGACTCGTACAGGTCGAGCAGGCGCTGCTCGAAGTCGGACATCCGGAAGAAGTAGTTGCGCTCGGACAGCACCTCGACCGGGATCGAGTGGATCGCGCAGACCTGCTGCCCCTCGTACGCACCGGTGCCGGGGACGAGGTCGCTCGGCTGCTTGTACTCCTCGCAGCCCACGCAGTAGAAGCCCTCGAACTCGCCCGCGTAGATGTAGCCGTCGTCGTACAGCTTCTGCAGGAACGCCGTCACACCGCGCTCGTGGCGCTCGTCCGTGGTGCGGATGAAGTCGTCGTTCGCCACGTCGACGGTGTCGAGGAGCGGCTTCCACGCCTCGGTCACGAGCCGGTCGGCCCATTCCTTGGGCGTGACGTCGTTGGCCGAGGCCGTCCGCAGGATCTTCTGCCCGTGCTCGTCGGTGCCGGTGAGCAGCCACGTGTCGTCGCCGCGCTGCCGGTGCCAGCGCGCGAGGACGTCCGCGGCCACCTCGGTGTAGGCGTGCCCGATGTGGGGCACGTCGTTCACGTAGAAGATCGGCGTGGTGATGCTGAACGAGGACCCGTCGGACATGCGGACCATCCTACGGGCGGGCGGGAGCCGCATGACGCGCCCCGCGCGCCACCTGTGGAGAACCGGACGGGAGGCGCGGTGCGCGTCCGGAGCCGCGCCTCCAGTCCGGTGACGCTCGCGTCTACCGCGCCGCCAGCGCGCCCTCGTAGAGGTCGCGCTTCGACAGCCCCGTCGCGTCGGCGACGGCCGCGGCCGCCTCCTTCATGCGCGACCCGGCGGCCACCCGCTCCAGCACGAGCCGGACCCCGTCCTCGATCGTCGTGTCGTCGAGCGCACCGGTCGACCCCTCGACGACCACGCAGATCTCGCCGCGTACCCCGTCGGCTGCCCACGCCGCGAGCTCCACGAGGGACCCGCGCCGGACCTCCTCGTGCAGCTTCGTGAGCTCGCGGCAGACGACCGCGCGCCGGTCGTCCCCGAAGCCCGCGGCCATGTCCGCGAGCGTGTCACCCAACCGGTGCGGCGACTCGAAGAACACCATCGTCCGCTGCTCCCCGGCGAGCGACGCGAAGAGCCGCCGACGTTCCCCGCCCTTCCGCGTCGGGAACCCCTCGAAGCTGAAGCGGTCGGTCGGCAGCCCCGACACGGCGAGCGCCATGAGCACCGCCGAGGGGCCCGGCAGCGCGGTGACCGTGACCCCGGCGGCCGCGGCGGCCTCGACGAGGGGGAAGCCCGGGTCGCTGATCGCGGGCATGCCGGCGTCGGTGAGGACGACGACGTCCTCGTCCCGCGCGAGCTCGACGACCTCGGCCGCCTTCGCCCGTTCGTTGTGCTCGTGCAGGGCGATGAGGCGCGGGCGGTTCTCGATGCCGAGCGCCCGCATGAGGTGGATCGCGGTGCGGGTGTCCTCGGCGGCGACCACACTCGCGTTCGAGAGGGTCTCGACCAACCTCCGGGAGGCGTCTCCGAGGTTGCCGATGGGCGTTGCTGCGAGCACGATCACGGGACCATTGTGGTCGCCTGTGCGCGGCTGCGGGGACATGGCGGCGATCCGTAGGATGCTCTCCGATGACCAGCGAGCTGACCGACGACCGCACCGCCGTCCCCGACGGGCCGGTCGGCTCCCGTCTCGACGACTGGTGGGGGCGCACACTCTCCACCGCCAGGCGCGTCGCCGTCTGGCGCTGGGCCGGGCCCCTGGCCGTCACGCTGCTGGCCGCGGTGCTGCGGCTCGTCGCCCTCGGACACCCGCACTCGCTCGTGTTCGACGAGACGTACTACGTCAAGGACGGCTGGTCGATCGTGCACCTCGGGTACGAGGGCACCTGGCCGGGCAACCCCGCCGACAGCTCCCAGCCGACGACGGACCAGCGGTTCGCGTCCGGTGAGACCTCGCTGTTCACCAGCGCTGCGGAGTTCATCGCGCACCCGCCGCTCGGCAAGTACCTCATCGGCCTCGGGATGCTCCTGTTCGGCGCGGACAACTCGTTCGGCTGGCGGTTCGCCGTGGCGGTGCTCGGCATCGCGACCGTGTTCCTCACGGCGGTCATCGCCCGGTCGCTCTTCCGCTCGACGCTGGTCGGCACCCTCGCCGGCTTCCTGCTGGCGATCGACGGGCAGGCGATCGTGCTGTCCCGTGTGAGCCTGCTCGACGGGATCCTGACGTTCTTCGTGGTGCTCGGCTTCGGCGCGCTGCTGCTCGACCGTCGCTGGACGTCCAGGCGGCTCGACGCCTGGGTCGCCCGGCGCACGGCAGCCGGCCGAGACACGCTCTGGGGACCGGTGCTCTGGTGGCGTCCGTGGCTGATCGCGATGGGGGTGGCGCTCGGACTCGCGACCGCGACGAAGTGGTCCGGCATGTACTTCCTCGCGTTCTTCGCGGTGTACTCCGTGCTGACCGACATGATGCTGCGGAAGCGGGCCGGCATCGAGTTCTGGTCCTCGAGCGCCTGGCTGCAGCAGGGGCCGGCGTCGTTCCTGCTCACGGTGCCGATCGCGGCGGTCACCTACGTCGCGTCGTGGACCGGGTGGTTCGTGTCGAAGGACGGCTGGGACCGCGACTGGATCGCCACGGGCGGGCAGCGCTGGACCGGCGTGCTGTCGTGGGTGCCGGACAGCCTGCAGAACTGGTGGCACTACCAGTCCGAGATCTACGGCTTCAACATCGGCCTGCACACCCCGCACTCGTACCAGGCGAACCCACTGCTCTGGCTGCTCATGCAGCGGCCCACGTCGATGTACTACGTCGGCACGAACGCCGGCCAGGACGGCTGCACGGCGACCCGCTGCGGGGAGGCCATCACCGGCATCGCGAACCCGTTCATCTGGTACGCCGCGGTCATCGCGACCGTGGCGCTGCTGGTGCTCTGGATCCTGCGCCGCCGGTGGGAGTACGCCTTCGTCCTGATGGGCGTCGCGGCGGGGTACCTGCCGTGGCTGCTCTACGTGAACCGAACGGTGTTCCAGTTCTACACGGTCTCGTTCGAGCCCTTCATGGTGATGGCGCTCGCCGCGGCGATCGGGTTGGTGCTCGGGTCACGGGACGATCCCCGGCCACGCCGGACCCGAGCGGTCGTCTGGGTCGGCGTGTACCTCGGGGTCGTGGTGCTCGCGTCGGCGTACTGGTTCCCGATGTGGACCGGCATGCAGATGCCGTGGGACTTCGTCCGGTCGCACTACTGGGTGCCGAGCTGGTTGTAGTGCTCGGCCGCCGCGGTGCCGGGACTGCGACGTGCGCGGCGTCAGGACTGCGCGTGCAGCGCTCGCTCGATCGATTCGCGGTCGAGCGGGTCGCCGAGCATGGGCGCTTCCCGTTCGCCTGGTAGCACGCCCTCGATGAGGACCTCGGCGTAGCGGCGCCACGCGTTCGGGTCGTGCGCGCGGGTGGTGTCCGCGACGGCGCCGACCATCGAGGTGAGCATCGGCAGGTCGCGGTAGTCGAACCCGACCCGCACGACGCCGGCGTCCCGCGCACGGCGGATGATCTCGGAGACCTGGGTCTCGAGTCGATCGCGTTCCTGCACGATCGACGGACGCGACTTGCCGGCACGCACGATGGCGTCGGCGAGGGCCCGGTCGCGTGCACGGAACTCGAACACGCCCATCAGGTACACCCGCAGGGACTCGCGCGGATCGGACTCGTCCGCCGCACGTGCCGCGGCGTCGTTCATCGCCTCGAACTTGGTGGCGAGCAGCGCCTCGATCAGGGAGTCCTTGTCGGCGAAGCGTCGGTAGACCGTCCCGACGCCGACCCCGGCCTCGTGCGCGATGTCGTTCAGCGTGACCGACAACCCGCGTTCCGCGAAGCACTTGCGTGCCGTCTGCAGGATCAGCTCGCGGTTGCGTGCTGCGTCGGCGCGGAGGGGGCGCTCGAGGTCGGTGGTGCTCACGGCCTCGACGCTAGTTGAACTTTCTGGGAATAAGCGGATGCGGACCTTCCGTTTCGGTCTACACTGGTCACAAGCGGATGCATCGCATCCGCTTCACCCCTCCCTCTCCCGGAGCGCCCGACGGCGCGTGCTCCACCATCCCTCCACCTTCTCGAAGGAGGCTGCCGTGACGGCAGAACAGACCGTGCCGACCCCCACGGGGACCGCACCCACGACTTCCGGCTCCACGCCCGACAAGAGCAACCACCGTTGGATCGCCCTGGCGGTCATCGCCCTCGCGCAGCTGATGGTCGTGCTCGACGCGACGATCGTCAACATCGCACTGCCCTCGGCCCAGGCCGACCTCGACTTCGGCACCGACCAGCGCCAGTGGATCGTCACGGCGTACTCGCTCGCGTTCGGGTCGCTGCTGCTCCTCGGCGGGCGGCTCGGCGACCTCTTCGGCCGGAAGAACACCTTCATCATCGGGCTCGTCGGCTTCGCCGTGGCGTCCGTGCTCGGCGGCCTGGCGGACTCGTTCGGCCTGCTCGTCGCCGCTCGTGCACTGCAGGGCGTGTTCGGCGCGCTCCTCGCCCCCTCCGCGCTGGGCATGCTGACGACGACCTTCCGCGACCCGAAGGAACGCGGCCGTGCGTTCGGCATCTTCGGGTCGATCGCCGGCTCGGGTGCCGCGATCGGCCTGCTCCTCGGCGGCGTGCTCACCGAGTACGCGTCGTGGCGCTGGTGCCTCTACGTGAACGTCGTGTTCGCGGTGCTCGGCGTGATCGGCGCCCTGGTGTTCATGGCGAAGCCGCCGAAGGTCGAGCGCCCGCGCATCGACGTCGCCGGTGTCCTCACGATCACTGCCGGCCTGGTCGGCGTCGTCTACGGCTTCTCCAACGCCGAGACCAACGGCTGGGACTCCCCGGTCACGATCGTCATGCTCGCCGCGGGCGTGGTGCTCATCGCGGCGTTCGTCTTCATCGAGACCCGCGTCGCGCACCCGCTGCTGCCGCTCCGGGTCGTGCTCGACCGTGACCGCGGTGGCTCGTTCATCGCGATCGGCCTGGTGGCGATCGGCATGTTCGGTATCTTCCTGTTCCTGACCTACTACCTCGAGCAGACCCTCGGGTTCAGCTCGCTGCAGACGGGTCTGGCGTTCCTGCCGATGCCCCTCTCGATCATGATCTCGGCGACGCAGATCGGCGGTCGCCTGCTCCCCCGCGTCGGGCCGAAGGTGCTCATCTTCGCCGGTGGTCTCGTCGCGTCGATCGGTCTGCTGCTGCTCCTCCGCACGGACCTCGACAGCTCCTACGCGGGCACCGTCCTGCCGGCGCTCATCGTGATCGGCCTCGGCATGGGCACGATCTTCTCGTCCGCGATGAACACCGCGACGACCGGGGTCGCCCGTGCCGACGCGGGCGTGGCCTCGGCGACGGTGAACACGATGCAGCAGATCGGCGGCTCGATCGGTACCGCGCTCCTGTCGACGATCTTCGCGGACGTCGTGGCGAACAGCCTCTCCGGGCTCTCCGCGGCGCCGACGAAGCTCCAGCAGGCGCAGGCCGTGCTCGACGGGTACCACGTGGCGTTCGGCATCTCGGCGGGCGTGCTCGTCCTGGTCGCCCTGGCCGGTGGGCTCCTCATCAACCGCCAGTCGGTGCGGCTCGCGAAGCTCGAGCACGCCAGCGCGGCGACGACGGGCAGCATCCCGACCGCGGCGCACTGACCCGTCCCGCTCGTCACGAACGGCCCGTCCCGGTTCTCCGGGGCGGGCCGTTCGTCGCTCGCGGGCTCGCCCTGGGTTGCACGCGGTCTTCGACAACCCGCGGGCGGATCGACTCGCGGAACGTCGCACTCCGCACGGGACCCCTCGCGCCCCGACCCGATCCGCGCCAGGATCGAGGGGTGACCGAACACCAGGAAGACCACGCCGCCGTCGTCTCCGTCAGCCGCGACACCGATCACCGGTTCAGCAAGCCGGTCGTGGACGAGGTCGTGCTCGTCGCCGGCTGGGGCATCGAGGGCGACGCACACGCCGGCACCACGGTCCAGCACCGGTCCCGGGTCGCGCGGGACCCCTCGCAGCCGAACCTGCGGCAGGTCCACCTGCTGCACACCGAACTCTTCGACGAGGTCGCCGAGGCCGGGTACGAGGTCGCTCCGGGCCAGATGGGCGAGAACGTCACCACCCGCGGCGTCGACCTGCTCGGGTTGCCGACCGACACGCTCCTGCACCTCGGCGACGACGCGTGCGTCCGCGTGACCGGCCTGCGGAACCCGTGCCAGCAGATCAACGACTTCGAGCCCGGGCTCCTGCGCGCCGTGCTCGGTCGCGCCGAGGACGGCTCGGTCGAGCGCAAGGGCGGCGTGATGGCCGTCGTCGTCACCGGCGGGGTCGTCCGCCCCGGGGACCGTATCCGCGTCGAGGTCCCCGCCGGCACGCCGGAACCGCTCCGTCCGGTCTGACGATCCGCCGCAGGACGCGGCCCGGTTGCGCCGTGTGTCGGTTTCCCTCGCACACGTCAGGGGTGCCGATTACCCTTTCCGGCATGGCCCCCGTCCTGACCTCGCCGCTCGTGTCGACGCAGTGGCTCGCAGACCACCTCGGTGCTGACGAGCTCGTCGTGCTCGACGCGTCCGTGCACACCGCGGGGACCGGTCTCGAGACGACGTGGCAGACGGCGCGGGACTCCTACGAGCAGCGCGGACACGTCCCCGGCGCCCGGTACGCCGACCTCGTCGAGGCGTTCTCCACGCCCGACGCCGACGTCCCGTTCACCCGACCCGGCGCCGAGCGGTTCGAGTCCGCCGCCGGCGACCTCGGCGTGACGAACACCTCGACGGTCGTGGTCTACGACGACAGCGTCGGCGAGTGGTCGGCGCGGCTCTGGTGGATCTTCCGCTCGTTCGGCTTCGACTCCGTCGCTGTGCTCGACGGGGGCTTCACGAAGTGGCGGGACGAGGGTCGCCCGGTGCGCGTCGGCGCGCTCCGATCGGCGCCGAAGCCAGCGTCGACCCCGGCGTCGCACGTGGGCGACGCGACGGCGACCACGACCTTCCTCGCGGGCGAGGAGCGTCCGCTCTGGGCCGACCACGAACGAGTCCTCCGTGCCGTCTCGGGCGAGCAGCCCGCGTCGCTGGTGTTCGCCGCGCCCGAGTCCGCCCTCGGCGCCGAGCACCCGCCGATCGTCCCCGGCAGCACCCCGATCACCGTGGACACGCTCGTGGACCCCACGACGAACGCGTACCTGCGCCGTCCCGCCCTCGAGCAGGCCTTCGCATCGGTACTCGACGCCGACGAGATCGTGACCTACTGCGGTGTCGGCAGTGCCGCGTGCGTCGACGCCCTCGCGCTGACGGTGCTCGGCCACGAGAAGGTCCGGGTCTACGACGGGTCCCTGCTCGACTGGTGGCGGCGCGAGCCCGAGGCGCTGGCCTCCTAGCCCGACGACACCGGCCGCCGACGCCCGTCACACCGGCGGCCGACACCGGCGGCCGTCTCGGGTGGCCCCGCGCCCGCGCCGACTACCGTTGACCCATGAGCACCAGACGCGCGGTCGTCCTCGGCGGTACCGGCGGGATCGGTTCGGCCGTCGCGCGTGCGCTCCTCGACGCCTCCGGACGCGGCGGCGACGACTGGCAGGTGGACGTGGTCGCTCGCCGCGGTGGCCCCGTCGCCGACGAACTCACCGCGGCGGGAGCGACGTTCACCCCGGGCGACCGTCGCGACACCGCCGTCCTCCGCGCCCTCCTCCGCCCCGGCGCCGACCTGCTGGTGGACACGGTCGGCCTCACCCGCGACGACGCCCGGCAGCTCCTGCCCTTCCTCGAGGACGTCGGCTCGACCGTGTTCGTGTCGTCGAAGGCCGTGTACGCCGACGAGCAGGGTCGGCACGCGAACTCGCTGGACAAGCCCGTGTTCGGCGGCGCAGTGACCGAGCTGCAGCCGACCGTCGCGGCGGGCGACGGCGACCCCACCGGTCGTGACGGCTACGGCGCCGCCAAGGTCGCCGCCGAACAGGTGCTGCTCGACCACGGCGCCCCGGTCACCGTGGTCCGGCCATCGAAGGTGTACGGCGTCGGCATCGGTCGGCCCCGCGAGTGGTTCGTCGTCCGGCGGGCGCTGGACGGTCGGGAGCGCATCCTCCTCGCCGACCACGGCCGCAGCGTCGACCACACCACGGCGGCCAGCGGCATCGGTTCCCTCGTCCGTCTCGTCGCCGACGCACCGGACCGCCGCATCCTCAACGTCGCCGACGACACCGCGCCGAGCGTGCTCGAGATCGTCCGGACCATCGCGGGCCACCTCGACCACCCGTTCGACGAGGTCCTGCTCGACGCCGACGCCCCCGCGTTCGTGGGCACCACCCCGTGGACCACGCCGACGCCGTTCGTCCTCGACACCACCGCTGCACGCTCCCTCGGGTGGGAGCCGCCCGTGTTCGCGACGGCGGTCCGGCCGGAACTCGACTGGCTCGTCGAGACGGCGCACGCGGTCCCGGTCGGCAGCGACGTGCCGTGGGCCGACGACCCGTTCTGGGACCGGCTGTTCGACTACGGCCCCGAGGACGCCGCCCTCGCCCTCCTGTCGCTCAGCCGGGACTGACGCCGTGCCCCGCTCCGAGGTCCTCTTCATCGGGGGCAGGTCCGGCGTGGGCAAGTCGACCGCGGCAGAGGCACTGCACGACCTGCTCGTCGCCGCCGACGTCCGGCACGCCGTCATCGAGGGCGACTTCCTCGACCTCGCCCACCCCGCGCCGCACGTCGAGCACCCGGAGGCCCGCGTCGCCGAACGGAACCTCGCCGCGATGTGGGCCCGGTACCGCGAACTCGGCCACCACCGGCTCGTGTACACGAACACCGTGTCGGTGCTGGAGCGGGACGCGTTGGCCGAGGCGATGGGCGACGATCCCGTCGTGACCGCCGTGCTGCTCCGCGCCGGCGACACGACGACCGCCGACCGGCTGCGCCGTCGATCTGGTGGGCACCTCCCCGAGGCGCAGCTGGCGCACAGCACACGGACGGCCAGGAGGCTCGACTCGGCTGTCCGAGGCGACGTCACCCGGGTGGACACCGACTCCCGGTCGCCGGCCGACGTTGCCGCGCAGCTCGCGTCGCTCGTGGGCTGGGTCCGTCTGCGGCTGCCTGTGGACACCGCGGATCCGTCCACAGATCGCGACTGAGGGCAGCGCACCCAGGACGGTCGAGGCAGGCTGGACGCATGACCGACAACCGCCTCGGCTCCGCCGTCAGCCCGTACCTCCGCCAGCACGCCGACAACCCGGTGGACTGGCGTGAGTGGGGTCCGGAAGTCTTCGCCGAGGCCCGCGAACGCGACGTCCCCGTGCTCGTGTCGGTCGGCTACGCCACGTGCCACTGGTGCCACGTCATGGCACGCGAGAGCTTCTCCGACCCGGGCATCGGCGAGCTGCTCCGCCAGGACTTCGTCGCGGTGAAGGTCGACCGCGAAGAACGGCCGGACGTGGACGCCAGCCTGATGGCCTCGGCGAGTGCCTTCACGCAGCAGCTCGGCTGGCCCCTGACGACGTTCCTCACACCGGACGGGCACGTGTTCTTCGCGGGGACGTACTTCCCGCCGTCGCCCGTCGGGCAGGTGCCGGCGTTCCGGCAGATCCTGGCGGCGGTGCTCGACGCGTGGACCGAGCGCCGGCACGAGGTGGACGCGAACGCGAGTGCGATCGCGGCGGCGATCCGGCAGGGGGCCGAGGCGGACCGGACCGCCCGCGCTGGCGCGAACGGTGGCGGGGACGAGCCGCGCCTCCCGAGCGTCGACGACGTCCGTGCCGTCGTCGACCAACTGGCACAGGCCGAGGACACCACATACGGCGGTTTCGGCGGTGCTCCCAAGTTCCCGAGCGCGCCGCTGCTCGAGTTCCTGTCGGACGTCGCCGCCGACGGCGACGCTCGGGCGTCCGCACTGCTCGAACGTTCCCTGCACGCGATCCGCGCGAGCGAGCTGACCGACGCCGACGGCGGGGTCTTCCGGTACGCGACCAAGCGCGACTGGTCGGTGCCGCACTACGAGCGGATGCTCTACGACAACGCGGGAGTGCTCGCGGTGGCCGGGGCGGAGCAGGCCCGGGGCATCGCCGACTTCCTGCGGGACACGCTCCGGCGTGCGGACGGCGCGTTCGTCGCGGCGCAGGACAGCGAGTCCACCATCGACGGCCGGCGGGTCGAGGGCGAGTGGTACCGACTCCCGCTCGACGAGCGTGGGCGGCTCGATCCTCCGCCGCTCGACGACCAGGTGCTCACCGGGTGGAACGGCCTGGCGATCCGGGGGCTCGCGATGGCCGGGGCCCGTCACGGGGACGCCGAGATGATCGCGCTCGCACGGGGTGCGGCCGACGCGATCGTCGCCGGACACCTCACGGACGGACACGTGTCGGTGCGGTCGAGCACTCCGCGCGGCGCGTCGACGGCGGCGCCCACCATCGAGGACGTGGGACTCCTCGCCGAAGGACTCCTCGAACTCGCCCTCGTCACCGGGGAGCTCCCGTACGCCGACGTCGCGCGCACGCTGGTCGACGACGGCCTGGCCGGTCGGTTCGACACCGACCCGGTGCTCGCGGCAGCCGGCACCGCCACGGGCGAGCAGCCGCAGACCGCCATGCGCTCCGGCACGGTCGCACTCGCCGCGGCCGCCGCGACGCTCGCCGCACTGACCGGCGACGAGTCGTACCGGGGGGCGGCGGTGTCGCTCGTGGCCGACCGGGCCGTGACCGGGACGGAGCGGCCGCTCGGGCACGCCGATGCCCTCGGGGTCGCGCTCGCGCTGCAGCGTCCCTCGCGCGAGGTCGTCGTGGTCGCGTCGGACCCGGACGACCCGATCCGTGCGGCGGCCCGCGGCGCTCGGCGTCCGGGGACCGTCGTCGCCACGGTGACCCCGGCGCAGGCGGCCGACTGGTCGGCCGCGGGCTTCACGCTCTTCGAGTCCCGTGACGGGCTCGACCCCGCCGGGTACGTCTGCCACGACCGCGTGTGCGCCCTGCCCGCGCGGTCGGTCGACGAGCTGACGGCACAGCTCAGCGCCCCGGACGCCTGACGGGTATCCTGGAATGCTCATGTCGACCACGCTGCCCGTCATCACGTACCCGCCCGAACTGCCGGTGTCGCAGCGGCGGGACGACATCGCTGCCGCCATCCGCGACAACCAGGTCGTGATCGTCGCCGGTGCCACGGGGTCGGGCAAGACCACCCAGCTGCCGAAGATCTGCCTCGAGCTCGGACGTGAGCACATCGGGCACACCCAGCCCCGACGGATCGCGGCCCGGACCATCGCCGAGCGCGTGTCCGAGGAGCTCGGGGGCGAGCTCGGCGGCCTCGTCGGGTACCAGGTCCGCTTCACCGACAAGGTGTCCTCCGACACCCGGGTCAAGCTGATGACCGACGGCATCCTGCTCAACGAGATCCACTTCGACCGCGACCTCAAGCGGTACGACACGATCATCATCGACGAGGCGCACGAGCGGTCCCTCACCATCGACTTCCTGCTCGGCTACCTCAAGCGGCTGCTCCCCCGCCGGCCCGACCTCAAGCTCATCATCACGAGTGCGACGATCGACCCCGAGTCGTTCTCGCAGCACTTCGGCGGGGCACCGATCATCGAGGTGTCCGGCCGCACCTACCCGGTCGAGATCCGGTACCGGCCGCTCGTCGCGGAGGACGCCGACGACGCCGACCGCGACGACGAAGGCGACGAGGACGATCCGCGGACGGACGACCACGGCGGCCGCACGGCCGACGACCGCGACACGATGCAGGGCATCACCGACGCGCTCGACGAACTCGCGCAGGAGGACCCGGGCGACGTCCTCGTGTTCCTCTCCGGCGAGAACGAGATCCGCGACGCGCAGGACGCCATCGAGGGCAAGCGCTACCCCGGTACCGAGGTCCTCCCGCTCTACGGCCGCCTGTCCGCCGCCGACCAGCACCGGGTCTTCGAGCGGCGCACCACACCGGGCATCCGACGCCGAGTGGTCCTCGCCACCAACGTGGCGGAGACGAGTCTGACGGTCCCCGGCATCAAGTACGTGATCGACGTCGGCACCGCCCGCATCTCCCGGTACTCGCCGCGGGCCAAGGTGCAGCGGTTGCCGATCGAAGCGATCTCGCAGGCGAGCGCGAACCAGCGCTCCGGTCGCGCGGGCCGCACGAGCGCCGGCATCGCGATCCGGCTCTACTCCGAGGACGACTTCGAACGCCGTCCGGAGTTCACCGACCCCGAGATCCTCCGAACGAACCTCGCGGCGGTGATCCTGCAGATGATCTCGCTGGGGTTCGGTGACATCGAGGCGTTCCCGTTCCTGCAGCCGCCGGACTCCCGGGGTGTGAAGGACGGCCTCGACCTGCTCCGCGAGCTCCGAGCCGTCGACGCCGCGGGCACGATCACGAAGACCGGCAAGCAGCTGACCCGGTTGCCCATCGACCCCCGGCTCGGACGCATGGTGCTCGAGGCCGGTCGGCAGGGCGTCGGGCGCGAGGTCATCGCCGTCGTCAGCGCCCTGAGCATCCAGGACCCGCGCGAGCGCCCCCTCGAGAAGCGCGCCCACGCCGACCAGTTGCACGCCCGGTTCGCCGATCCGACGAGCGACTTCCTCACCCTGCTCAACCTCTGGAACCACATCGAGGACAAGCAGGACGAGCTCTCGTCCAGTGCGTTCCGCCGCCTGTGCAAGGCCGAGTTCCTGAACTACCTCCGCATCCGCGAGTGGCAGGACCTGTACCGGCAGCTCTCCCGTGCGGCGAAGCAGGTCGACGTCCGCATCGGGCAGGCTCGATCCGACGACGGCGACGCGGTACACCGTTCCCTGCTGGCCGGACTCCTCAGCCAGATCGGTCTGCGCGACCGTGAGAAGCGCGACTACCTCGGCTCGCGGAACACCCGGTTCGTGGTGTTCCCCGGCAGCGTCCTCGCCAAGAAGCAACCGGACGCGGTGATGGCAGCCGAACTCGTCGAGACGAGTCGGCTCTTCGCCCGGACGGTCGGTCGGATCGACCCGGCGTGGGTCGAGCCGCTCGCCGGAGACCTCCTGAAGCGCACCTACGGCGAACCCCACTGGGAGAAGAAGCAGGGGGCGGCGGTCGCCTACGAACGGGTCACCCTGTTCGGCGTCCCGATCGTCCAGCGCCGCCGCGTGCAGTACAAGCGAGTCGACCCGGAGCACTCGCGTGAGCTCTTCATCCGGCACGCGCTCGTCGAGGGCGAGTGGGACGCGCAGCAGGCGTTCGACCGCGACAACCGCAGGCTGCGGCGCGAACTCGAACAGCTCGAGGAGCGCACGCGTCGCCGCGACATCCTCTTCGACGACGAGCGGGTCTTCGAGTTCTACGACGCCCGCATCCCGGCCGACATCGCGACCACGCGCGACTTCGAGGGCTGGTGGCGCCAGACGAGGCGCGAGCAGCCGGACCTGCTCACGATGCGCCGGTCGGACCTGCTGGACGAAGACGCGGCCGAGGCCGCACAGGACCAGCAGGAGTACCCGACCCAGTGGCGGAGCGGCGACCAGCGCCTCGCGATCAAGTACCGGTTCGAACCCGGCGCACAGGACGACGGCGTGAGCGTGCAGGTGCCGCTCGCGCTGCTCCCCCGCATGCGCGAAGAGGGCTTCGACTGGCAGGTCCGCGGCCTCCGCAAGGAGCTCGTCACGGCGCTCATCAAGTCCCTGCCGAAGCAGATCCGGAAGAACGTCGTCCCCGCTGCCGACTGGGCCGAGAAGATCGTCGCCGAGCTCCCCGACGACGCCCCGACCGAGCCGACCGAGTCGTTCCGCGCCACCCTCGCCAAGGCGATCCAGCGCATGACCTACGTGCCGGTGTCGGAGTCGGACTTCGACCTCTCGCGGGTACCGGCCCACCTCCTGCCGACGTGGGCGGTCGTCGACGAACGCGGCCGTCGGGTCGAGGCCGGCAAGGACCTCTCGGCCCTGCAGACGAAGCTCAAGGATCGGACGCAGCAGAGCGTCGCCTCGGCGACGACGCGCGCCGCAGGGCGTCCAGGAGGCGCGGCTCGCGTCGCGTCCGCCGCCTCCGGTGGCGCCGTGGAGCGGTCAGGGCTCACCGCCTGGCCGTCCGACGACCTGCCGCAGGTGCTCGACACGAAGCAGGCAGGTGGCGTGATCCGCGCCTACCCGTCCCTCGTGGAGGAGGGCGACGGCCCGAAGGCGACGGTCGGCGTCCAGCTGCTCGCGACGCCGTCCGACCGGGCCGTGCGGATGCCCGCGGGTGTCCGGCGGCTGGTCATGCACGCGGTGCCCTCGCCGGTCTCGTACATCCAGTCCCACCTGACCGCGCAGGAGAAGCTCGCGCTCGCCGCCAGTCCGTACCCCTCCACCGCGGCGCTCTTCGACGACGTCCTCGCGGCGGTCGTGGACGCCGGGATCCGCCGGGCGCACGCCGACGGGTTGGTGTTCACGAAGACCGACTTCGAGTCCGTGCGCGACACCGTGTCCGCGACCGTCGTCGACACGATGTTCACCGCCGTGTCCGAGGTGGCTGCGGTCCTCGCCGCGCACCGGGCCGCGGAACGGTCGCTCAAGCAGGCGAACTCGATGTCGCTCCTGCCGGCGCTCACGGACATGCGGCAGCAGATGGAGCGGCTCGTGTTCCCGGGGTTCGTCTCGGTCGCCGGACTCGATCGTCTCCGGCGCATCCGGGTGTACCTGCAGGGTGTCGACGCACGCGTGCAGAAGCTCCTGCAGAACCCCGGCCGAGACGCCACGTGGATGCGCGAGGTCACCGTCGCGACCGACCGGTACGTCGACGCGGGCGGCACCTTCCCGCCGGCCGTCGGAGCGCACCCCGAACTCGTGCACGCCCGCTGGATGCTCGAGGAGTTCCGGCTCAGTCTGTTCGCGCAGGAGCTCGGCACCGCCGAGACGGTCTCGCTGCAGCGCATCACGAAGGCGCTGGCCGCCGCCCGTTGATCCGCTAGCCTCGGGGCATGGTGGGGACGACGGCAGGGCCGGAACGGGTGCAGGCGCGGTACGGCAAGGCGATCGAGCGCAGGGACGGGCGGGACTTCCCGTACTACGACGGTGATCCGCTGCCGTTGTCGATCCTGCAGTGGGTGGCGGTGATCGCCGCGTGTGCCGTCGGGTTCCTCGTCCTGAGCTTCACCCCCGCGGCGGACAACGTCCAGTCGCTGGTCCCCCGGTTCCTCTTCGCCGCGATCCCCCTCGCGGTGTTCATCGCCTTCACCCGGCGGCACTGGTCGCGGATCTTCCAGCGGACCACGGCGCGGGACGTCCTCACGATGGTGGGGTTCGCGGTGGCGAACCTCATCGTGACCTTCGCGGTGGGCATCGTCGTCAAGTACGTGTTCGGCGCGAACTCGAACGGTGCGACGGACGGCATCCACGGCGCGGGCGAGGTGACGGCCTTCTACGTCGGCACGACGATCCAGCTGTTCGGCGAGGAGCTCTTCTCGATCCTGCCGTTCCTCGCCGTGCTGTCGTTCTGCGCGCGCGGCGGGATGTCGCGGAAGGGCGCGATCCTCGTGGCGTGGCTCGTGACGGCGGTCTGGTTCGGCGCCGCGCACCTGCCCACGTACGGCTGGAACCCCGTCCAGGCGTTCCTCGTCATCGGTGTCGCACGGCTCGTCCTGACGCTGGCGTACATCCGCACGAAGAACATCGCCGTCAGCACCGGCGCGCACATCATCAACGACTGGGTCCTCTTCACCTTCGCGATCGTCACGGCGGGAGCACTCCTGTGATCGGCACACTCGACGTCATCGTCCTCGACTGCGCGGACCCTCGCGCGCTCGCCCGCTTCTACGCCGAACTGCTCGGCGGCGAGATCGTCGGCTTCGACGAGGAATGGGCCGAGGTGGCCCTGCCCTTCACGGACCACCGGCCGATCCTGGCCTTCCAGCAGGTGGCGGAGTACCGCGCCCCCGAGTGGCCCGGCCAGGATGTCCCGCAGCAGAGCCACCTCGACGTGAAGGTCGACGACCTGGACGCCGGCGAGACCGCGGTCCTGGCCATCGGGGCGACGGCGACGGGCTCGGGGACGGACACGTTCCGCGTGTACCTCGACCCGGCCGGGCACCCGTTCTGCCTCATCCGTCCGAACGACTGACGGCTCGTGACGGGCATCCGCGCGGTCCTGTTCGACCTGGACGGCGTCATCCGGCACTTCCACCCGGAACACGTCGCGGCCATCGAGCGCGCGCACGACCTGGCCCCGGGAACGATCGAGGCGGTGGCGTTCGCCGCACCCCTGATCGACGAGGTCACGACCGGCCGGATCACCCGGGCCGAGTGGGTCCGGGCCGTCGGCGAGCGCATCGGCGACCCGGCCGCCGCCGAGGCCTGGGGCCGACAGCCGTTCACCCCGGACGCCGAGGTGCTGGCGCTCGCGGACGAGCTCCGCGCTGCCGGGTACACGACGGCGGTGCTCACGAACGGCACGGACGGCATCCCGGCCGAGGTGGCCTCGTTCGGCCTGCACGACCGGGTCGACGCCGTGTTCAGCTCGCACGAGATCGGGTTCGCGAAGCCCGACGTCCGGGCCTTCCGGCACGTGCTCGACGCGCTCGACCTCGACGGACCCGAGGTGTTCTTCACCGACGACTCGGAGCGGAAGCTGGCCGGGGCGGAGGAGCTCGGCATGCGGGTCCACCACTTCACCGGGGTCGACGGACTCCGTGCTGCCCTGCGCTCGAGCGGCATCGACCTCACCGACGCCGGTGGATCCACCTACCGGGCCCGCATCGACCTGCTCGCGGAGGCGGTCGACGGGTTCGAGGCGGTGCTCCGGTCGGGCGACCACAGCGCCGCGGTGCCGTCCTGCCCGGGGTGGACGCTGACGGACCTCGCCGGGCACCTGACGGACGTCCACCGCTGGGCCCTCGGCCAGCTCACCGGAACCGAGCAGGAAGCGCCGGAGCCCGCCGACCTCGCCGACCGGTTCCGAGCCGGCGCGGACCGCCTCGTGGCCGCGCTCCGCGGGCGCGCCGCGGACGCCGCGTGCAGCGCGATCTACCCACCCGACACGGCCGGCACGTGGGCACGACGGCAGCTGCACGAGACGACGATCCACCTGTGGGACGCACAGCAGGCGGTCGGGGGCAAGCCGCGCCTCCAGGCCGACACCGCGGCCGACGGCGTGCGCGAGGTGGTCGGCGACCTGTACCCGCGCCAGGTGCGCCTCGGCCGCGTCGACCCGTTGTCGGAGACCGTCGTGTTCCGGTTCCCGGACGCCGACGGCGAGGCGGAGCTCGTCGGGACGGCGGGTGCCGGGCCGACGGTCCGGGTGACGGGGCGGGCGGAGGACCTGCTGCTCGTCCTCTGGGGCCGACGCCCGCTCGACGCGGTCGCCGTGACGATCGACGGAGACCGTTCGGCACTCGACCAGGCGCTCGCGACGAAGCTGGTCCCATGACCGAGCTCCGCCCCGTCGACCTCGACCGCTGGCCCCGACGCGAACACTTCGAGCACTACCGCGACCGGGTGCCCTGCACGTGGGAGATGACCGTCGAGCTCGACGTGACGGACTTCGCCGAGACCGTGCGCGCCACGGACCGCCGCACGTACGCGTCGCAGATCTGGGCGATCGCCTCGGTGGTGAACCGGCACGCCGAGTTCCGGATGCAGCTGCTCGACGACGGCTCGCCCGCCGTCTGGGACGTGGTGCACCCGATGTTCACCGTGTTCCACCCCGACACCGAGACGTTCTCGGTGCTGACCGTGCCGTACGACGACGATCCGGCACGCTTCCACGAGGCCGCGGTCGCCACGATGGAGCGCTACCGGGACGACCACCGGATGTTCCCGCAGGAGGACCGCCCACGGAACGTGTTCGACATCTCGACCCTGCCCGGGGCGTCCTTCACCGGGTTCGCCCTGCACGTGCGGGACGGCTGGGACCACCTGCTGCCGATCTTCACCATCGGCCGGTACCGGTTCGTCGAGGGACGCACCCTGATGCCGCTCGCGCTCCAGGTGAACCACGCGGTCACGGACGGCTTCCACGGGTCCCGGTTCGTCGACGAGCTCCAGACGGTGCTCGCCGAGGCGGGGTGGCTCCGCCGCTGAACACCCTGGTGCCCGCCGCCGCGGTCAGGTCCGGAGTTCGGTCCGCCGCGGCTTCAACCGCTCGGGGGCGTCGGTCGCCGGCGTCCACTCACAGGTGAACGTCCCGCGGTAGCCGAACAGGAACCCGAAGACGCGGTTGTGCACCTCGAGGTCGACGTGGAACGCCTGGTCGTCGTCCGACCACCACTCGTGCAGGGTCGCGCGACCGCTGAACAGCATCGGGAAACGGAACGCGATCGGCCCCTCGTAGAACCGCTGCGCGTCCGAGGTCAGGACGAGGCCACCGCGGTCGTCGACGGTCAGGTCGAGGTCCACCGCGAGGTGCTGGTGGGAACCGAGGTAGTCGAGCACCCGGCCGTCGACGAGCACCATCGTGGCGTCGAACCGAGCGGTCCGCCCGGGCTTGGTCGTGTAGGTCCGGACGAACGTCACCGTCTCGCGGCCGTACCGGTCGCGGTAGGGGTAGTTCTCGATCGTGAACGGCACGTCCGTCCCGACGTTCGGGACGAGGATGTTCCGCAGTCGCCCGATCTGCAGGAACGGCACGGTCCACCACGGTCCCCGGCGGATCGACGTCATGACGCCGCGGCCGGTGCACGCCTCGGCGGCGTCGAGACCGACGCCGAACCTGCGGCGCATCTGCGGGTGCAGCCGCTGGAAGTCGGCGCCGAGCGCCTCCTCGAACACCGAGCTCATCGGTCGCCTCCCGGGTCGGGCAGCGCTGCCAGGGTGGCGGGCGCGTCGTGCAGCTGGTCGCCTCGCCGGGTGCCACCGACGGGCGCGCGGCGGGTCCTGGAGGCGCGGGGCCGGTCCCGCTGCCACGGCTGCAGCACCGAGGTGAGCGGCCAGGCCTCCGGCTTGGCCCCGCCTTCCAGCCAGATCCGGAGCCGGTCGAAGCTCCACGCGGTCGCCCAGCCGAGGAGCGGCCGGACCACCAGGTCGAGCGGGCCCCAGCCGGAGTCGTAGTCGTAGCCGGTGACGAACCGGGTGCGCCCGTCGTCGGTCGGGACGTACCGCCAGTAGCCGCGGCCGGCCCGGATCGGCGACAACCGGTCGTCGGTCGCGAACCGCAGTGCCGACGTGCGGGTGCCGTCCGCACGACGTCGCTCGCCGATGCTCACGCCGGTGCCGTGCACGTCGTGCACCGGGGAGCGCCGGACGTACGTGAAGCGGGCGGCACCGTCGGCGTCCGCCGGCTCGGGGACGATCTCGGAGAAGCGGACGTCCCACCGGACGTGCTGCTCGGGGTCCTGCGTCGCCGCCCACACCCGGTCGACGTCGGCGTCGATGACCGTCTCGACGTAGATGCCGCGCTTCCCCACAGGGCTGAGCGTAGGGCACGGAGCGCGCCGGGTTCGGGCAATCCGCGCGACCCGTGACCGTTCCGGTTCGCGATCCCCGGGTTCCGCGAACCGGAACGGTCACGACCGGAGGCGGATGCGAACGTCCGCGAGCCAGCGGGGTCCGGTGGGGGGGCGCGCCGGGCTGCGGGACGGGAGGCGCGGGGCGGGGCCGACCCGCGCCTCCCGTCCGTCAGCAGCCGCGTCAGGAGGCGCGCGCCTCCAGCGCCTGCTCGTACTCGCTGCGGATCGCGTCGCCGCCCCGGCGGCGCCAGTCGCGCACCGTCGCCCGCCACGACGAGACCGTCGCCCGCCCGAGCAGCACGTCGTTGATCGCGTTCGTCGCGAACGTGCCGACCGCCGGTCCCTTCGTCGAGTTCGTCGGCGAGTACAGGCCGTAGACGGGGTTCGGCAGTCCGCGGTCGAGCCAGGACGCCAGCGACTCGTACACGGTGTCGGTCATCGTCGGATTGCCCGCGTAGTAGAGCGGCAGCGGGCACTCGGTGAAGTACTGCAGCGGGAACTCGCCGAGCGCGGTCTCGCTGTTGCCGGTCTTCGTCAGGACCGGGGCGCCGTCGCGGTACTCGAAGTCGCGCCCCTCGATGCCGAACTTGCGGTAGGTCCAGGCCTCGGTGCCGAACGGCGACGCGCACCAGTTCAGGACGTCGAGGAGCATCCGCACCCGGGACTCAGAGCCGGCGGCCACGGACGTGATCGTGTTGTTCGGGTCACCCAACCAGGGCTTCGCGGCCTCTCCGGACGGTCCGACGAACGGGGCGATCGTCAGCTCGAACCCGGAGCCGGGCGTGGCCTGCTGCAGGAGTCCCGGGATCGCGCTGTACGTGTCGGACAGCATCAGCGCGGAGCCCTGCACGAACCAGACCTTGCCGTTGTAGGCCGTGACGCTGTCGGGGTGGACGAGGTCCTCGGCGATGAGCCGGCGCGACACGTCGAGGAGCTCCACGTACTCCTCGAGCTCGTACATGTGGGTGAGCCGCCCGCCCTGCTCCTGCCACTGGTTCGGCAGGCCGAGCATCGGCGCGAGGATGCTCGTCGGCACCGAGGCCAGGGCCCATCGGTTCGCGTGCGGGTCGGAGACCTGCCGGCAGAGCTGCACGAACTCGTCGACGCTCGAGAACGACGGGTCGACGCCGAGCCGCTCGAAGCGGTCCTGGCGGCGGTGCAGCGCCTGCGAGGTCAGCGGCCCCCGGGGCACGGGGACGCCGTAGATGCCGCCGGAGAACACCGTCCCGCGCCACGACGCCGTCGGCAGGTTCGCCAGGTACGGGTAGTCGCGGACGCCGCTGCCGGAGAGGTACGGGCTGAGGTCGGCGGCCTTCGCCTCGAGGAACTGCGGCAGGTACGAGAACGCCTGGTTGATCGTGAAGACGTCGCCGAGGGTGTCGCCCGCGACCTGGGTGGCGAACTTGTTGCCGAAGTCCGCGTTCGGGGTGATCGTCAGGTCGAGGTCGATCCCCATCCGCTCGTCGAGGCCCTGCCAGTACGGGTTGCTCCCCTTCGACGGCGGGACGGGCGAGTTGGTGGGCACGCTGCCGTGCACGGTCGAACCGTCGCCGGGCTTGCCCCTGGTCGGCACGAGGGTCGCCGGGATCTTCCGGAAGGCGCTCGGCATGAGTGGGCTCGTCTTCGGCAGGACGGGCTCGGGGCCGCCGGTCCACGGGACGTAGTCCGGCAGCTGGACGGCCTTGTTGATGGCCCGGACGTCGGTGGACCGGGTCACGGTCGAGCAGCTGGCCAGGAGGGTGGTGGCGGCGATCCCGAGTCCGCCCGCGACGAGCGCGCGGCGGCTGATGGAGGTGGTCATGGTCAGCCCTTCACCGCGCCGGTCAGGACACCCTTGGCGAAGTGCCGCTGCAGGAACGGGTAGACGATGAGGATCGGCACGATCGAGACGACGAGGATCGCCATCTGGATCGAGGCCTGCGGGGGCAGCGCGTCGGAGGACGTGCCGAGGTCGGCGCCGCCGAGCTGCGCGTTGTTGATGACGTAGGTGCGCAGCACGAGCTGGAGCGGCCACTTCGCGGTGTCGTTGATGTAGAGCAGCGCGTTGAAGAAGGCGTTCCAGTAGCCGACCGCGTAGAACAGGCCGATCACGGCGAGGACGGCCTTGGACAGCGGGAGCACGATCCGCCAGAAGACCTGGAAGTCGCCGGCGCCGTCGATGCGGGCGGACTCGATGAGCTCCTTCGGGATCGCCATGAAGAACGACCGCATCACGATGACGTTGAACGCGCTGAGGGCCGTCGGGAGGATCAGGGCCCAGTACGAGTCGAGCAGCCCGAACTCCTTGACGACGAGGTAGTTCGGGATGAGCCCGGGCGCGAACAGCAGGCTGACCAGCACGAGGCTCAGGACGAACCCGGAGCCGTACGACCCCGGACGGCTCAGGGCGTAGGCGAGCATCGCGCTGACGAACAGGCTGATGAGCGTCCCGACGACGGTGATCCCGATGCTGACGAGCATCGCGCGGGTGACGACGCCGCCGGCGAAGATGCTCTGGTACGCGCCGAGGTCGAGTCCCTGCGGCCACATCACGAACCCGCCGGCGTCGTTCACCTGGGCGACGGGCGCGAGGCTGGTCGACACGATGCCGACGAACGGCAGGATGACGACGAGGCAGATCACGAGCAGGACGAACCCGGTGAGCAGCCGTCCGGGCAGCGGGGGTGCGTCCGGGCCACCGCGGCGGCGCTTCTTCGTCCGGGGGACGGTCACGGTGTGCGTGGCGGTCACTTCGCCTCCTTCTGGTAGACGCCCGCTTCGCCGAAGACGTGCGCGAGCTTGTTGGCGCCGAGGACGAGCAGGACGCCGACGACGCCCTTCACGAGCCCGACCGCTGCGGCGACGCCCCACTGCCCGCCGAGCACGCCGTTGTTGTAGACGTAGGTGTCGAGGACCTCGCTCGCGGCGCGGCCGACGGCCTGCTGCTGCAGGAGGATCTGCTCGAACCCGACGGTCAGGGAGTCGCCGAGCCGGAGGATGAGCAGCAGGATGATGATGCCGCGCATGCCGGGCAGCGTGACGTGCCAGAGCTGCCGCCAGCGACTCGCGCCGTCCATCTTCGCGGCCTCGTACAGGCTCGCGTCGATCTGGCTGAGGACCGCGAGGAACAGGATCGTCGCCCACCCGGTGTCCTTCCAGATCACCTGGCTGGTCAGCAGGGCGATGAACCCGTTCGGGTTGCCGAGGAAGTCGATCGCGTCACCGCCGGCCGCGCGGATGGCGTTGTTCACGAGCCCGGAGCCGCCGAGGATCTGCTGGAACACCGCGACCACGATCACCCACGACAGGAAGTGCGGCAGGTACAGCACCGACTGCACGACCTGCTTGATCCGCTCGGAGAGCAGCGAGTTGAGCATGAGCGCGAGGATGATCGGCGCCGGGAACACGAACACGACCTGCACGAGCGTGATGAGCAGCGTGTTGCCGAGGGCGCGGAGGAACTCGGGGTCACCGTCGAAGATGACGGAGAAGTTCTCGACGCCGACCCAGGGGCTGCGGCCGAGCGGCACGAAGGGCAGGTACTCCTGGAACGCGATGAGGTTCCCGAGCAGCGGCAGGTAGTGGAACCCGAGCAGGAGCGCGACGCCGGGCAGGCCCATGAGCAGGAGGACGCGGTCACGGCGGATCCGCTGCCACGTGCTGCGCCGCCGGAGCCCGGGGTCGGGTGGTGGTGCCGCTCCCGGGTCGCGCTGTGCAGCGGTCCTCGTGCGGTCCGTCGCACGGTCGTCGAGCTTCGTCACTCGGTGGCCCCCTCCGTTGGATTCCTGGAGCGACCCTGGCGGTGACGGCAACCGTGCGGCAACCCGTTGCCAAACGTTTCCATCGTTGTAACGGTCCATCGGGACGAAGCCGGGTCGCATCGCCGCACCGCGTCCGGCGGACCTCTACGCTGGCTCCATGACGCTGCAGTCAGCACCCCGACCACGCCGGCGGATCGGACTCGTGGGCGCCGGCGGCATCGCGGTGGCGCACGTCCCCGGGCTCCTCCGCCTGGGCGACCTCGTCGTGCACTCGGAGGACGGTGCGCCCGCGCTCGCCGCCGCCTTCGCGGACGAGGCCGCACGGGTCGGCAGCACGATCACCGTCGCCGACTCGCTCGACGAGCTGCTCGCCGCGGTCGACGTCGTCGACCTGGTCGTCCCGACACCGGCCCACGCCACCGTCGTCCGCGCGGCACTCGCGGCGGGCAGGCACGTCGTCTCCGAGAAGCCCCTCGCCCGCACCGACGCCGACGCCGACGACCTCGTCGCCCGGGCGGCGGACGCGGGCCTGCAGCTCTACCCGGCGCACGTCGTCCGCTGGTTCCCCGCGTACCGGCGCCTGCACGAGGCCGTCACCACGGGCCTCCTGGGCGACCTCGCCGTGCTGCGATTCTCCCGCTCCGGCGCCTTCCCGACCCGAGTCGCGTGGTTCGGCGACCGGGCGCAGTCCGGCGGCATCGTGATGGACCAGATGATCCACGACCTCGACATCGCCCGCTGGGTCGCCGGTCCGGTCACCCGGGTGTCCGCCGTCACCGTCCGCACGGGCGACGACGAGCACCCGGTCGAGGCCGCGCACGTCCTCCTCACGCACGCGTCCGGCGCGATCAGCCACGTCGCCGGACTCTGGGGACCACCGCACCTGGCCTTCAGCACGGAGTACTCGGTGACCGGCACGCGCGGCAGCCTGTCGCACTCGTCCCTCGCCGAGGAGGACACCCGCGCCGACCTCGCGACCCCGAGCGCCGTCGACGGGTTCCTGCCGTCCGTCGACCCCGCCGAGGACCCGTACGCCCTCGAGCTCGCGGACTTCGTCGCCGCGTTCGACGGCGGGCCGCTCCCCCGCGTCAGTGCGGCGGACGGTGCCGTCGCGGTGCGCCTCGCCAATGCCGCCCTGGCGTCGATCGAGTCCGGACAACCCGTGGAGGTGACGCTGTGACCCTCCGCGTCGGCGTCCTGTCCTTCGCCCACACGCACGCGATCGGGTACCTCTCGGCGCTCGCCGCGATGCCCGACGTCGAGGTGCGCGGGACGGACCCCGGCGGCGTCTCGACCGGCACGACGCTCGGCGAACTCCGGGGCGCCGACCTCACCGGAGCGCTCGGCGTCGACCACGCCGACACGGTCGACGACCTCCTCGCCTGGGGGCCGGACGCCGTCGTGGTCACCAGCGAGAACGCGCGGCACCGCGAGTTCGTCGAACGGGCAGCCGCCGCCGGCGCACACGTGCTCTGCGAGAAGCCGCTCGCCACCTCGTGGGAGGACGGCCTCGCGATCCGCGACGCCGTGCAGCGCGCCGGGGTCACGCTGATGATGGCCTACCCGGTGCGGTTCGCGTCGGCGTTCGACCGGTTGCGGGCCACGCACGCCTCGGGTGCGCTCGGCACGGTGTTCTCGGTCCGCGGCGCGAACAACGGCATGCTGCCGCTCACGCGCGACTGGTTCACGGACCCGGCGCTGAGCGGCGGCGGCGCGATCGTCGACCACGTCGTGCACGTCGCCGACCTCGTCGACGGGCTGACCGGCGCGCGACCGGTGTCCGTCACCGCCGTCGCGAACCGCGTGCTGCACGCCGAGCGCGCACGGGCCGAGACGGCCGGGCTCGTGACGGTGACCTACGACACCGGGATGGTCGTCGCGGTCGACTGCTCGTGGAGCCGCCCGGACACGGCGCCGGCGTGGGGCGGCCTGACGCTCGACGTCGCGGGGACGGGCGGCACGGTGTCGGTCGACTTCTTCGGCGCGGCGGCCAGGGGGCTCGACGCGGTCGGCGGCCGGCCGATCGAACTGCGGTACGGGGCGGACCACGACGTGCCGATGCTGCGGACGTTCCTCGACGCGGTGCGCGCCGGCACGCAGCCCCAGCCCGACGTGCAGGCCGGGTTGCGGACGCTGTCGATCGTCCTCGCGGCGCAGGAGTCGGTGCGGACCGGCAGGACGGTGCCCGTCCCGACGGCGTGAGCGACGCGTCGCCCGGCGACCCCACTGCGGACGGGAGGCGCGTGGCGGCCCCGACCCGCGCCTCCAGTCCGTCACACGCCGGCCGGGAGGCGCGCGACCGGCCCGACCCCCGCCTCCGGTCCGCCACCCGGCCGGGCGGGGCATGCTGGACGCATGACCCTCGAGCAGTACGCCAACTCGTTCGGAGCCGCTGCCGATGCGTACGAGCGCGGACGGCCGGGGTACCCGGACGCGGCGGTCGACTGGGTCCTGCCGCCCGACGCCCGACTCGTCGCCGACGTCGGCGCGGGGACCGGCAAGTTCACGCGGAGCCTCGTCGGACGTGCCACGGAGGTCGTCGCCGTCGAACCGGACCCGGCGATGCGCGACCGGCTCACCACGGTGCTGCCCGACGTGCGGGCGCTCGCGGGGACCGGCGAGTCGATCCCCCTGGCCGACGGGAGCGCCGACGCCGTGACCTTCGCGCAGGCGTGGCACTGGGTCGACCCGGTGCGGGGGTCGCAGGAGGTGGCCCGGGTCCTCCGCCCCGGCGGCGTGCTCGGTCTGGTGTGGAACGTCCGCGACGAGACCCGGCCCTGGTCCGCCCGGATCAGGGCGATCCTGTCCCAGCCCGAGTCGCGGGTGAGCGTCCAGAGCGCGCCGGTCGTCGGAGCACCGTTCGACGGCGGCGCCGTGGAGCACGAGCGGTTCCCGTGGGTGCACGAGCAGGACCGGTCGGCGTTCCTCGACATGGTCGCCTCCCGCAGCTACGTCAGCGTGCTGCCGCCGGACGAGCGCACCGCCCTCCTCGACCGGGTGCGGCGCGTGCTCGACGACGATCCGGAGACCGCCGGGAGCGCGACCGTCCCCGTCGGCTACACCACGTACGTGCACCGGTACGTGCGTCCCTGAGCCGCAGCCGCGCTACGCTCGTGGCGATGCGCGCGACCGTGCGGGACGTGGCTGCCCTCGCCGGGGTGTCGCCGAAGACCGTCTCCAACGTCATCAACGGCGGTGTCGTGGTGCGCCCGGAGACCCGCGCACGGGTCGAGCAGGCACTCGCCGAGCTCGACTACGTGCCGAACCTGTCCGCCCGGGGTCTGCGCAACGGACGCTCGGGCGCGATCGCCCTGACGCTCCCCGAGATGGCCAGCGCCTACTCGGCCGAACTCGCGCAGTGGTTCGTCGAGCTCTCGCGGGAGCGCGGCTGGACCGTGCAGCTCGACCAGACCGCGAACGACCCCGCCCGCGAGCGCGACCTCGTCTCGCGTGCCCGGGCGCACCTCGTCGACGGGCTGATCCTCAACCCGGTGTCGCTCAGCGCGAGCGTCCTCGCCTCGACCGAGGGGCTGCCCCCGACCGTCGTCATCGGCGAGGTGGAGCCCGAGCACGTCGACCAGGTGCACGTCGACAGCCGTGCCGCGGCCGAGCAGGTGACGGCGTACCTCGTCGGCCGGGGCCACCGTCGGATCGCGATCGTCGGTGCCGCCCGTGACGTCGAGGCCACCGCGACGAGCGAGCTGCGGGAGCGCGGGTACCTCGCGGGCCTCGCGGCGGCGGGCATCGGTGCGGACCCGGAGCTCCGGGTCCCGCTGCCGGCGTGGTCGACCAGCGCGGCGGCGTCGGCGTTCGCGGCGTGGCTCGACGAGCACCCGCTGCCCGACGCGGTGTTCGCGTTCACCGACTCGATCGCGTTCGGCGTGCTGCACGTCCTCGCCGCGCGTGGTGTGCGGGTCCCCGAGCAGGTGAGCGTGATCGGGTTCGACGACGTCGACGGGGCCGCGTACGCGATCCCCGCGCTGAGCACGGTGTCGTTCGACCGACGGGCGTTCGCGACGGCGGCGCTCGACCTGCTCACCCGGCGGATCGAGGACCGCGAGGCTCCGCCCGAGACCGTCGTGGTGCCGCACCGGATCGTCGAGCGCGCGAGCGTGGCCACGCGCTGACCGGGGCGGGCGGGTCCGGCGTACGCTCCGCCGCATGACCGCTGCCGACCCGTCGATGCCGACGCTCGCCGCCACCGTGCTGCAGTCGCCGGACCCCCTCGCGCTCGCCCGGTTCTACGGCGCGCTGACCGGCTGGACCGTCCACGAGGACGACCCGACCTGGGCGCGCATCCGCCCCGAGGACGGCCCGGGCCTCTCCGTGCAGTACGAACCCGCCTACGTGGCGCCCACGTGGCCCGGCACCGAGGACGCCCCCGGCATGCAGCTGCACCTCGACTTCCAGGTGGAGGACCTGCCGGCGGCGGTGACCAGGGCGGAGGGACTCGGCGCTCGTCAGGCAGCGTTCCAGCCGCAGGAGGACGTCCGCGTGCTGCTCGACCCCGACGGACACCCGTTCTGCCTGTTCCTGCCGGGCGCCTAGGGCTCAGGCCAGGGTCGGGCCAGGCTGGGGCTCGGCCGGGGTCGGGCCGGAGCTCGGCCGGGGCTCGGCCGTGCCCGGGTGGTCCGGGTCCGCCGCCGCCAGCACCGCCGCACGCGTCCGCGGGTCGCCGAGGATGCGGAAGTGCCCGCCGACCGGGACCCGCACGTTCGTCGCTCCGGCGAGCGCGCTGCCCTCGGGGATGAGCGTGTCGAAGACGCCGTACACGCTGGTGATCCGGGCGTTCGCGTCGAGCTCCCGTGCGAGGCCGGCGAGCACCGGGTCGCTCGACCGGAACGCCCGCAGGTGGCGGACGGGTGCGAGCCGCGCGTACCCGGAGCCCGCGAACGGCGTCGACACCGCCACCATGCGGTCGATCCGCCCGTGGTCGTCGAGGCGCGTCATCGCGTACTTCCCGATCAGCCCGCCCTTGCTGTGCGCGACGAGCAGGACGTCGCGGAGGTCGTGCTCGTTGAGGTACGCCAGCACCTCCGCCGCGGACTCCGGCACCGGACGCAGGTTGTGCCGCAGCACCGGCAGCACGTGCACGGGGTGTCCGCGGTCGTGCAGGGCGTCCATGAGCGGACGCATGAAGTGCCAGGTCTCGTAGACGCCGGGCACGACGACGACGGGCTGGCCGTCGCCGCTCCGGTAGTCGTCGGCGGTGGTCGGCCCGAGGCTCCGCACCTGCCAGCGGATCGCGTACCACCAGTCGAGGACGGCCCACCGGGTGCGGCGGAGCAGGGAGACGTGGACGGGAGGCGCGGTGCGGTCCGTGCGCGTCCCGTCCGTCCCCGACGTGGTCGCGTCGGTCACCGCAGCCCCTCCAGGGTCTGCACGCGGCGGAACTCCCCCACGAGCCGCGCGAACGCCACCGGCTGGCGCTCCTGCACGTGGTGCGGCCCCGGCAGCTCGACGAACGCGCCGCGCGGGGCGGTGGCGGCGACCCGGGCGGACCAGTCGTGGCGCGCGATCGGGTCCTCGGTGCCACGGACGACGAGCACCGGCTGCGCGAGCTCGGCGACGGTGTCCTCGAGGCGGTAGCGGAGCATCGGTCGGAGTTCGGGCACGTACTGCCGCACGCTCCGCAGGTAGTCGGTCACGAGGACGGCGTTCATCCGGGCGCCCTCGACGAAGCCGTCCCGCCCGAGGTCGAGCGCCTGCGTGAGCAGTCGACGACGACCGGCGGCGATGACCGGACCGACGAGCACGACCGAGGCGACGACGTCCGGGTGCCGACGGGCCGCCTCGGTGACGACCTGCGTCCCCATCGACTGCCCGACGAGCACGAGGTCCCCGGCCCCGCGGGACCGCACGGCGCGGACGACGAGGTCCCCGAGCTCCGTCATGGTGAGGCGCCGGCCGGCCGCCGGGAGCCCGCCGAAGCCCGGCAGGTCGACGCTCACGGTCCGGTGCGTCGCGGCGAGCGCCCGCTGCGACCGTGCGAACGACCGGTGCGACATCCCGATGCCGTGCACGAGCACGACCGTCGGGGCAAGGGCGTCGTGCAGCCTGCCGGCCGGCGCGAGAGTGTGCAGGCGCACGGGGAGTCCGTCGATCCGGACGGTCTCGACTCTCGCGCGCACGATGCGAGGCTACGCGGACGGCGCTGTGCACAGTGACGCTCCAGCGTCGTCATCGCCCGCACATAGGCGACCGGTCTGTACTCGTCCTCATGACCGAGCGCACCCCCGTGAACCCCGAGTCCCGCGAGTCCCGCGACGACGTGGACCCCGCAGCCCACCAGCCCACCACGCCGTACCCCGCCAGCCCGGCCGGCTGGGGCGCCGCTCCGACGCCCACATCGACCGCGACGCTCGACGCCCCGGCGCCGGCGCCCGAGCACCCGTACGCGACACCGGCCCCTCCCGCGGGCTCGTGGAACCCGGGCGCCCCGAACGGCGCGACGCCCTGGTACGGATCCGCGGCGACGCCCCGGCGCGGGCGCGGCCCACGACCGCCGTGGTTCTGGCAGGTGCTGGCCGTCGGGGTCGGCCTCGCGGCGCTGCTGGTCGGCGGCGGCATCGGCTTCGCCATCGGACACGCGATCGGCGGCGGCACGAGCCAGTCCACGACGCAGGTGCCGGGCACGAACGGCGGCACGAACCAGTTCCCCGGCGGCGGCACCGGACAGTTCCCGGGCAACGGCACGCAGGGCGGCACCGGCACCGGCACCGGATCGGACACGAGCGGTTCCTCCGCGAACAGCTGAGGGCTACGCTCCGACCATGCGCAAGGTCACCGCTGGACTCTTCACGTCGGTCGACGGCGTCGTGCAGGACCCGTACACCTTCCAGTACGACTCCTTCGACGACGAGCTCGGTGCGGGTATGGGCGCGTTCATGGCCCGCACCGACACGGTCCTCCTCGGCAAGAACAGCTACCTGGAGTGGTCCGAGTGGTGGCCCGCCCACCCCGACGACCCCTTCGGCCAGTGGATCAACCCGATCGAGAAGCACGTGGCGTCCACCACGCTCGGCGACGACCTGGCGTGGGAGAACAGCACCCGGATCACGGGCGACGTCCCGGAGTTCGTCCGCGGGCTGCAGCAGCGGGACGGCGCCGACATCGCGGTGTGCGGCAGCGTCACGCTCGTCCGCAGCCTGCTGTTCGCGGGGGTCCTCGACGAACTGCAGCTCATGGTGCACCCGGCGATCGCCGGCTCGGGCCGCAGGCTCTTCGAGCCGACCGACCCGCCCACGCGCCTGCGCTTGGTCGACAGCACCGTGACGAGCAAGGGCAACGTCGTGAGCACCTACGCGCGGCTCGACGCCTGACGGAGGTGCGCAGCGCCTCCCGGCCGTCGAACGACTGTCCGAACCGCGCGTACCCTCGGTGGTGACCATCTCACCATCCGAGGAAGCCGGAGTCAGCATGCCCCAGGACACCCGCCCGCACGTCGTCATCGTCGGCGGTGGATTCGCCGGTGTCGCGGCCATGCGCGAGCTCGCCGACGCACCGGTGCGGGTCACCCTGGTCGACCGCCACGTCTACAACATGTTCCAGCCGCTCATGTACCAGGTGGCGACCGGTGGGCTGAACGCCGGCGACGTGACGTACTTCCTCCGGAGCCTCCGCGCGAAGCAGAGCAACGCCGAGTTCCGGCACGGGCTGCTCACCGGCATCGACCCGGTCGAGCGGGTCGCGGAGATGTCCGACGGCGAGCACCTGCACTACGACTGGCTGATCCTCGCGAACGGCGTGAACACGAGCTACTTCGGCACGCCCGGCGCGTACGAGTACGCGTACTCGATGTACTCCCGCTCGCAGGCGCTCCGCATCCGCGACGAGCTGTTCACCCGCCTCGAGGAAGCCGCCGCCAACCAGGGCCCCGACGAGATCAAGATCGTCATCGTGGGCGGCGGCGCGACCGGCGTGGAGATGGCCGGTGCGCTCGCCGAACTCCGCGACCAGGCCCTCGTCGGCGCGTACCCCGAGATCGAGCGGGGCAACATCTCGATCACCCTCGTGCACCGCAGCGGCGAGCTCCTCAAGCCGTTCGCCCCGCGGCTGCGTCGGTACGCGGCCAAGGTCCTCCGCAAGCGCGGTGTGGTCCTGCGCCTCAACACCGGCGTCTCCGAGGTCAAGCCCGACGGCGTGATGACGGCCGAGGGCGAGTTCATCCCGGCGTCGCAGGTCATCTGGGCGACCGGTGTGGCCGCACACAAGGAGGTCTCGGGCTGGGGCATGCCGCAGACCCACGGCGGACGCATCCAGGTGAACGACGACCTCAGCGTGAAGGGCGTCGAGCGGATCTTCTCCGCCGGTGACATCGCCGCGCAGGACGACGCCCTCGCGCAGCTCGCCCAGCCGGCACTGCAGGGCGGACGGCACTCGGCGCGGCAGATCGTGCGGCTCATGGCGGGCAAGCCGACCGAGCACTTCAAGTACTTCGACAAGGGCACGATGGCGACGATCGGCACGAACGCCGCGGTGGCCCAGCTCCGTGGCGGCATCACGATGGTCGGGCCCGTGGCCTGGGCGGCGTGGGTGGCCGTGCACATCGCGTCGCTGCTCGGCAACGGCAACCGGCTGTCGACGCTGTCGCACTTCTTCGTGCGGTACCTCTGGTTCATGCGGAAGCGGGCGATCCCGATCGTCGGCGACGTCCGGCCCGTGCGGCCGAACGGCGACCGCGAGCCCGAGCCCTGGCAGATGCAGAAGGCGGAGTAGGCGCGCGGGCGCCGCGCGCCCACTTGGTGAGCAGAAATGGTCAGGTCCGGAGACGGGACCCGACCATTTCTGCTCACCAAGGGCGGTGGTCCGGACCGGCGACGGCCTGGAGGCGCGGGGCGGGGCCGCCACGCGCCTCCAGGCCGACGGTGGGTCGCGCTACACCATCCGCACGTCGGAGTAGGCGCCGGCGGCGATGTCCTCGAGCAGCCCCGGCCCGGTGGGCTCCCAGCCGAGGAGCTCGCGCGTGGCCTCGGACGTCGCCGACATCTCCATGCCGAAGAACTGCCCGATGAACCCGAAGTGCGACAGCGCGTCCTGCGGATCGATCGAGGTCACCGGCAGCCCGAGGGCGTCGCCGATGGCCTCGGCGATCGCCCGGGTCGGGATCGCGGTCTCGGCGACGGCGTGCAGCTTCGTGCCCGCGGGTGCGTGCTCGAGGCCGAGCCGGACGAGCCGAGCGGCATCGGTGACGTGCACGGCGGCCCAGCTGTTCGTGCCCTCGCCGATGTAGCCGGAGACGCCGGTGCGGTGTGCGGCGGCGACGATCGCGGCGATGAACCCGTGGTCGCCGGTGCCGTGCGTGGTCGGGCTGAAGCGGGCCGCGATGGTGCGTACGCCCTGGTCGACGAAGTCGAACCCGCGGTTCTCGCTGCCGCCGCGCATGCTGTCCGGGCCGACGAACGGGTTGGGGTCCGCCTCGGTCGAGGGGCGCCCCTGTGCGAGTCCGGCGACGCCCGAGGCGACGACGAACGGCCGGTCGGTGCCGACGAGCGCCTCGCCGATGGTCTCGACCGCGGCGCGTTCGCTGGCGTTCGTGGCGGCCGGGTTCGCCCAGTCGTGCTTGTTCGCGAGGTGCAGGACCCCCTCGGACGCGGCGGCCCCGCGGCGGATGGCGTCGAGGTCGTCGAGGTCACCGCGGACGACGGCGACGCCCTTCGCCTCGAGCGCGGCGGCCGACGAGTCGGAGCGGGCGAGGCCGGTGACGGTGTGTCCGGCGGCGAGGAGCTCGTCGACGGTGTGGGAGCCGATCCATCCGGAGGCCCCGGTGACGAACACGTGCATGTACTTTCCCTTCGCAGGTGTCCACGGCGGTGATGTCATGAACTGACATCACCGTAGCACTCGATGTCAGTCGCTGTCATCAGTAGACTGCGGACATGGCGAGATGGCAACCCGGGACCCGTGAGCGACTGCAGGCCACGGCCCTGCAGCTCTTCGCGGAGCAGGGGTACGACGAGACGACGGTCGCCGAGATCGCCGCCGCGGCCGAGGTCACCGAGCGCACCTTCTTCCGACACTTCGCCGACAAGCGCGAAGTGCTGTTCGCCGGGCAGGACGACTTCCTCGGCATGTTCACCACCCCGATCGAGGCAGCACCGGCCGGCACCCCGCCCTTCGACCTCGTCCGGCTCGCGCTCGACGCCAGCGGCGCGTTCTTCCCCGACGAGCGCCGCCCGTGGTCGCGCGCACGCCAGGGCATCATCGACGGCAACCCCGCACTCGGCGAACGGGAGCTCGGGAAGCTCGCGACCCTGAAGGTCCGACTGGGTGAGGTCCTGCGCGACCGAGGCCTCCCGGAGCCCGCCGCGACCATCGCCGCCGAGACCGCCGTCACCGTGTTCCACCTGTCGTTCGCGCAGTGGATCGCCGCCGACGAGGACCGCCCGTTCGCCACGATCGCCCACGAACGGCTCGACGCCCTGACGACCCTGGTGCACCCCGGTCGTTGAGACGGCTCTTACCTTCCGCGAGCATCATGTAACGATCCGGTCACGGCCCGACGGCCCGTGACCCCATCGACAGCATCGCGCAGGAGGCGTCCGTGGCCATCACCACGACCTCGCCGGAGCGGACCCGCACGACATCCGCACCGGCCGACACCGACGGCAGGCACGCACGACCGACGCCCCCGCCGCCGCTCACGAACCGTGCTCCGGCGCTCGACGGGCTCCGGACGGTCGCGATCCTCATCGTGATCCTCTACCACCTGCACGTGCCGCAGTTCGAGGGCGGGTTCATCGGCGTGACGGTGTTCTTCGTGCTCTCCGGGTTCCTCATCTCGACGCTGCTCCTCGGCGAGCACCGCCGCACCGGGCGCATCCGGCTCGGCTCGTTCTGGACGAAGCGACTCCTCCGCCTCTACCCGGCACTGCTCGCGCTCGTCATCGTCGGCCTCGCGCTGTGGAACTGGGTCGGCGACTACAAGGGCGCCTCGTTCTCCCCCGGCGAGGCGGCGTTCATCGCGCTGAGCTACACCGGCAACCTCTTCCGCTCGTACTGGGACACCACGCAGGGCGTCTTCGCGCACACCTGGAGCCTGTCGATGGAGGAGCAGTTCTACCTCGTCTGGCCGCCCGTCCTCGTGCTCCTCTTCGCACTGCGGTCGCGTCGGCGCTGGCTGATGACCGGGCTCGGCGTCGTGATCGTCGGTGCCGCAGCGGCGGCGTGGCTGAGCTACCGGACGCCGAACAGCGGCGCGACCCCGGACGTGTACTTCTCCCCCGTGCTCGGCGTCGTGCCGCTGGCGACCGGGTGCCTGCTCGCACTGCTCCTCGACGACGAGCGCTTCCGGACGTGGGCCTCCGGGATCGCCGGACACGTCGGCACCTGGCTCGGAATCGGGCTGCTCGCCGCGGTGCAGTTCTGGATCGACGACGACTGGACGCAGCACGCCTGGTCCTTCGGCGTCGTGCTCCCGGTGACCGGGCTGATCTCGGCGCTGCTCATCGGTGGGCTGGTGTCGGTGCGGTCCCCGCTGTCGGCCACGCTCGCGTGGACGCCCGTGTCGTGGTTCGGTCGTCGCGTTTCGTACTCGGCGTACCTCTGGCACCCCGTGGTCATCGCGCTGCTCGGCACGTTCGCGATCGGGGCGTGGGGCAAGGTGTGGCTCGTGGGGGCGGCGCTGCTGGTCGCGGTCGGGGCGGCCTACGCGGTCGAGGTGCCGGTCGAGCGGTTGCGGAAGCGGTTCCGTGAGGCCCGGCGACTGGTCGCCGCGGACCGGTCCGCGCGCGAGACGGCGGACGCGACCGCCTGACGGACGGGAGGCGCGGGTCGGCCCCGCACCGCGCCTCCCGACCCACGGTCTGCCGGACGCGAGACGACCGACGGTGCGTGCACCGCGCCTCCCGACCGCGGTCTGCCGGACGCGACACGACCGACGGCGGCCGCACGGCGCCTCCGGGGTCCGCGTCAGCGGGTGCGATGGCTGCGTCCGACCAGCAGTCCGACGGCGCCGACCACGAGCACCAGCGCGACGACCACCGGCAACCGGAAGGCGAGCTCGGTGACGATCCCGGCGACGCCACCGCCGCCGAGGAGCACCCGACCGGCGATCCCGAGCACGGCGAGGACGACGATCGCGCCCGCGGCCACCACGACCGCGGCCTCCCACCGAGCGACCGGCGGCATCCGACGCGGTGTGCTCCGTCGCCACCACACCGCGGCCGCGACGACGAGCCCGAGCAACCCGAGCACGCTCGAACCGTCCTGCACGCCGGCCCAGACCGGGTAGGCCGCCGGGCCCTCGCGGAGGAACGGGATCGCCTGCACCGCCCACCCGGCCTCGTGCGAGAACGCGTCCCACACGACGTGCGTCACGCTCCCGACGAGACAGGCGACGACGACCGCGACCGCCCGGCGGACGGGCCGGTCCCCGGCACGCGGAGGGGCCGACCAGCTCGCCGGCAGCCGCTCGCGGACGCCGGGCACCGCCTCCGCCCACGCCGGCCGCACCAGGTACCACCAGGCCAGGAGGACGACCATCGCGACCACCAGGTCGATCGTCACGACGCCCACCCACGAGTGCGCCACGACGTAGGGCGGCAGGAACGGCGCGAACAGGACGGCGTCCGGCGCCATGGCTCCGACGGCGACCGCCGCGACGGGCAGCGGGGTGCGGCGGGCGGCCAGGGCGACGACCGCGTGGCTGACGGTGAAGGGCACGACCCCAGCATCGCGGACGGCCCCGGTGGAGCGCTTCGGTCGAGCGGATGACCCCGGGGCGCCGATCGGCTGGGTGGGCGCTGCGCCGACCGTCCGTAGGCTCGGGCCGTGACCACGGAGCGCGTCGACGTCCTCGTCGTCGGCGGTGGGCCCGTCGGCCTCTTCGCCGCGGCGCTCCTCGCGGCCCGCGGGCTCGAGGTCGTGGTGTGGGAACGGCGCGAGGGTGCGCCGACGGGCTCTCGCGCGATCGGGATCCACCCGCCGTCCCTCGACGCGTTCGCGGCGATCGGGCTGGACGGGCCGGTCCTCGCGGAGGCCGTCCGGGTCCGCCGAGGGGTCGCGCGCAGCCGTGGCCGGGAGCTCGGCGCCCTGACGTTCGACCATGCGTCGGCCACGCACCCGTACGTCGCGACGCTCGACCAGCACCGGACCGAGACCCTGCTGCGGGAACGGCTCGCCGCGGCAGCGCCGGACGCGCTCCGGACCGGCACGGTGCTCTCGGCGCTCGAGCGGCACCCGGACCACGTCGACGCGGTCGGGACCGGCCCCGGCGGCGCGGTGGCCGTGCGGGCCCGGTTCGTCATCGGGGCGGACGGCTCGCGGAGCACCGTGCGGGACCTGCTCGGCATCGCCACCACCGGTCGCGACTACCCGGACCGCTACGCGATGGGGGACTTCGCCGACGTCGAGGACCCCGCTGCCCGGACGGACGCGCTCGTCGACGTCGGACCGGCCGGCGTGGTCGAGTCCTTCCCGTTGCCCGGCGACCGTCGTCGGTACGTCGTGCTCCTGGCGTCCTCGGACGATCCGTCGCCGAGCGCGGCGGACCTCGCTGCGATCGTGGCGGCACGCACCGGTGTCCGGCCGGACCCGACGTCCTGCAGCATGCGCAGCGGGTTCGGTGTCCGACGCCGGGAGGCGGAGCGGGTCGGTGTCGGCCGTGTCGTCCTCGCCGGGGACGCGGCGCACGAGATCAGCCCGATCGGCGGGCAGGGCATGAACCTCGGGTGGCTCGACGCGGCCGAGCTCGCGCCGCTCCTCGCGGAGGCGGTCGCCTCGGGCAGCGCCGGCCCGTGGCCGGAGTACGCG
>NZ_JABXGF010000070.1:0-16842 GCF_025407985.1 Curtobacterium sp. C2H10
GCGCCGGGCTCCGCGACGGGCAACGCGGTGGCGGTCGGCGGCGACGCCGTGTCCGCTGCCGCCACTCCTGCCGCGTCGGCGCCCGCCGACTCGACGCCGGCTGCTCCGGCCGCTGCGCCGACGACCTCGGGGTCGGACGGCACGGCCTCGGGCACGCAGGTCGTGCCCGTGGTGTCCGTCCCGGTGACGGTGTCGGGGAACGGCATCGGGCTGCTCGGTGACGGCACCTCGGCGGGGGCAGCTGCCCCGGCGGCCGGCGCCACGACGCCGACCGCAGGCGGTTCGACCTCCGGGTCGGACGGCACGGCCTCGGGCACGCAGGTGTCCCCGGTGGTGTCGGTCCCGGTGACGGTGTCGGGGAACGGCATCGGGCTGCTCGGTGACGGCACCTCGGCGGGGGCAGCTGCCCCGGCGACGGGTACCACGACGCCGGCCGCGGGTGGTTCGACCTCGGGGTCGGACGGCACTGCCTCGGGCACGCAGGTGTCCCCGGTGGTGTCGGTTCCGGTGACGATCGGTGGGAACGGCATCGGCCTCGTCGGTGACGGCACGAGCACCGGTTCCACGGCCCCGGCGACCGGGACCACGACGCCCACCACGGGCGGATCCACCTCGGGTGACGGGGGACTGCTCTCGGGCAGCCAGATCACACCCGTGATCAGCCTCCCGATCACCATCGGCGGCAACGGGATCGGCATCGTCGGCGACGGCACCAGCTCGACGACGACGCCCGGTGGCGGCACCACCGCCGGTGACGGCACCGACCCCGGCGACGGCACGGACCCGGGCGACGGCACCACCCCTGGTGACGGCACGGACCCCGGTGACGGCACCACCCCTGGTGACGGCACCGACCCCGGCGACGGGAACGGCGCTGGCGACGGCACCACGCCCGTCTCGGTGACCACCCCGACCACCCCGGCCACCGGGGCCGGCGCGGCCGTGGCGACCAGCGCCTCCCGGCCCGCGATGGTCGTCGCGACGACCGCAGGTGCCTCGACGGTCCTCCAGTCCGCCGTCCGCACGGTGGCTGCGGCGAGCAGCCAGCCGGCCCTCGCCTACACGGGAGCGTCCTCGCTGGTCGTCCCCGCCGGCATCGCCCTGCTGCTGCTCCTCGCCGGAGCGGGGACCCTGGTGCTGCGCAAGCGGCACTGACGTCCGACGGGCTCGAGGGGCACCGCGCCGCGGTGCCCCTCGCACCCGTGCCCGCCGTCCGCCGGACCTGTGTCCGCCGTCCGCCGTCCGCTGAATGAACGCCGAAGGCTCTCTGGGAGCTGACCATGGCGAACCTGTGCGGAGCAGAAGCGCCTCCGAGGCCGCCCGGCAGCAGGGCAGCGCCACGATGAGAGCGTGCTCCACGACCTCCTGCGCATCCCCATCACGGGCTCGACCGTCCTCGTACCGGTCGACGTGCTCGCCGCCGTCCTCGTCGTGTGGGCGCTCCTCGCCCGGCCGCGGTCGCTCGGCCGCGTCCTCGTCCGGATCGCCGCCCTCGGCGTCGGTGCGGTCGCCGGGCTGGCGCTCGTCTGGTGGTTCGGCGACGTCCAGGACGCGTTCGGTGTCGCGTTCACCTCGGTGACCCGGATGTGGGTCGCCCTGGCGTGCGCCGGGATCCTGCTGCTGGTCGTGCTGCTCGTGCAGGGCGGCTGGACGGGTCGGGTGGTCGCCGGGGCCGCTGCCGCGAGCCTGCTGCTCGCAGCGGGTCTCGGCATCAACGTCGACTTCGGCTTCTACAAGAACGTCGAGCAGGCCATCGCCACGAACCCCTACAAGACGCGGACCCTGGCGGAACGGGACCCCGCGGTCGAGCGGCTCGTCGACCTGCACGACTGGCACGCCCCGGCGGACATGCCGAAGGAGGGCGAGACGTTCAGCGTGACGATCCCCGGCACGATCTCGCACTTCCACGCCCGGAAGGCCGTGGTGTGGCTCCCGCCGGCCGCGCAGGTCCGGAACGCCCCGGCGCTGCCCGTGCTCGTCGCACTCTCCGGGCAACCCGGCGAACCGGCCGACCTCTTCCAGACCGGCGACATCGGCCACTACCTTGACCGGTATGCAGCAGCGCACGACGGCCTCGCTCCGATCGTCGTCGCCCCGGACCAGCTCGGCGCTCCGAACCGCAACCCGATGTGCGTGGACTCCCGGCGGCTCGGGCGCAGCGAGACCTACGTCATGACGGACACCGTCGACTGGATCCGGAAGCACCTCGCGGTCGCCACGGCACCGACGGGCTGGGGCGTGCTCGGCTTCTCCGAGGGGGCCACCTGCGCGATGCAGTTCTCGTCCGCCCACCCCGACGTCTTCGGGTCCGCGCTGGCGATCTCGAGCGAGATCGCCCCGAAGAACGGCAGCCTGCAGCACACCATCGCCGTCGGCTTCGGCGGTTCCCGCTCCGCCTACGACGCCGCGACGCCGGTCGCCGAGATGCGCGCCCACGGCCGGTACGCCGACCACCTCGTCGTGTTCGGGGTGGGCGGGGACGACGCCCCGTACAAGGCGTCCACCGCCACGCTCCGTGCGGCGGCCGAGCGGGAGGGCATCGCCACGCAGCTGGTCGTCTCCCCAGGGTCGGCGCACGACTGGAACACCGTCCGCTACGTGCTCGCGCACGGCCTCCCACCGGTGCTCGAGCACCTCGGGCTCCCCGCGAGCGGACCGCTGTGAGCGGCGTCGCATCGGCAGTGGCGACGGTCCGCCGGGTCGTCGTCACCCGCCCGGTCACCACGGCGATCGTCCTGCTCGTGCTGGCGACCTCGACGCTCGCGTTCGTCCTCCGGCTGGAACACGGAGCGCACGCGACCGTGTTCGGTCCGTTCCGGGTCTTCGCGGCGTCGACCGGCGTGCTCGCCCTGCTGCTGACGCTCGCCGGGGTGGTCGTGCTCGTCGGGGCCTCGGAGCGGCTCATGGGGTCCTGGCGCACGGCACTGGCGTTCGTGGTCACGACCGTCGTCGGCACGGGCATCGCCGCGTTCGCCGTGCTCGTCGACCTCGACGGCAAGGGCGCCGTGCCGATGGTGCTCGGCCGGGCGACGAGCTTCGACCCCTGGACCGCCATCGTCGGCACGGTCGTCACCGCCAGCGCCTTCGCGGGGACGCTGTGGCGGCGGCGGATCCGGGTGAACGCCCTCGCCGTGGTCGCCGCCCTCCTGCTCTACGCCGGGCACGTCTCCGACCTGTCCGCCGTCCTCGCCGCGGCCGCCGGGTGGCTGCTCGGCGAACTCCTGCGCCGCACGCCGAAGCGGCAGGGCTGGGTGCGCAGCTCGCACCGCGAGATCCGGGTGCTGCTCGGCACCGCGGTGCTGGTGTCCGCCGTCGGCCCCGTCATCGCGCTGGTGTCCCGCGCGCGGGTGGGACTCCTCGCACCGATCGCCGCGGTCGTCGGCGCCGGCCCCGTCACCCCGGTGCGGGGCTGCCGTGCGGACGCGGTCGCGGGGGAGTGCCTCCGCGGGCTCCTGTCCTTCCGTGCGACCGACCCGTGGACCCTCGTGCTCGCCGTCGCGCCCCTGCTCGTGCTCGTCGTCGGCGGACTCGGGCTCTTCCGCGGCAGTCGCTTCGCGGTGTGGCTCGTGGTCGTCGTCGACACGGTGACGGCGGTCGCCGCCGCGATCACCTACGGCCTCGTCCCGGGGCGCGTCGTCGCGCAGCACGGCCTCGAGGACCAGTTCGTCACCGACGTGTCCATCGTCGCGTCGATCGTCGTCCCGCTCGGGACCGCGGTCGTCCTCGTCGTGCTGCGGCGGTCCTTCACGGTGCTCACCAGCCGGCGCCGCGTCGTCGCCTTCGCGGTCACCGTCGGTGCGGCCGCGGTCGGCATCGTCGTCGTGGTGCTGGTCGTCGCCGCGTCCTCGGCGCACCACGTCGAGGACCCCCTGCGGCTGGCGCTCGCCGCCCTCGGCCCGCTCGCACCGGTGAGCTTCTGGGACCGGCTCCCGTCACTCGACCACGCGCTCCGGCTCGTGCTCGGGCTGAGCGGACCGGTGCTCTGGCTGGTCGTGGCGATCGCCGCCGTCCGGCCGACCGGGGCCGTCGAACCCGACACCGACGCGGACGCTGCACACGCCGACCGCGAGCGCGCCCGCGCCCTGCTCGTCGCCGGTGGCGGGGACGCGTTCGGCTGGATGACGACCTGGCAGGGCAACGCCTACTGGTTCGCCGAGGACGGTCGCGCCGGCGTCGCCTTCCGCCGGAACGGCCGCGTCGCGGTGACGGTCGGCGGGCCCTTCGGCTGGCCCGACGCCCGCACGGCGGCGATGACCGCGTTCGCCCGGTGGTGCGACGACAACGGCTGGACGGCGGTCTTCTACGGCATCGGCGCGGAGACCGCCGGGGTGCTCACCGCGCAGGGCTGGGCGACGCTCCCGGTGGCCGAGGACGCCGACTTCGACCCCCGGACGTGGACGACGAGCGGGAAGAAGAAGCAGGACGTCCGGACCTCGGTGAACAAGGCGGCGCGCGAGGGCCTGACCGCGACCTGGTCGAGCTGGCAGCAGCTGCCCGCGTCCACCACCCGGCAGATCGAGGCGATCTCCGAGGAGTGGGTCGCCGAGCGCGAGCTGCCCGAGATGGGGTTCACCCTGGGCGGGGTCGACGAGATGCGCGACCCCGCGGTGCGCACCCTCGTCGCGCAGGACCCCGAGGGCACGGTGCTCGCGGTCACCAGCTGGTTGCCGGGGTACCGGGACGGCCGGGTCGTCGCCTGGACGCTCGACGTCATGCGACGCACACCCGCGGCACCGAACGGCGTGATGGAGTTCCTCGTCGCGAGTGCGGCCGACCGGATGCGCGAGGACGGCGTCGAGCGACTCAGCCTTTCCGCGGCCCCGCTCGCGCAGGCCGCTGAGGGCCCGCAGGCGAACGACGGCGTGCAGAGCCTGCTGGACCTGGTCGGCGGGGTCCTGGAGCCGGTGTACGGGTTCCGGTCGCTGCTGCGGTTCAAGCAGAAGTTCGGCCCCGAGCTGCACCCGCTGGTACTCGCCTACCCGGACCCGGTCGCGCTGCCGGCGATCGGGATCGCGGTGGTGCGCGCGTACCTGCCGGACCTGTCGCTCCGGCAGGCGGTGGCGTTGGCGCGCGGGCGCGGCTGAGCAGACGGACCGACGGACGGTTCGGGAGGCGCGGCGCACCTCCGCCCCGCGGCCAGCGGGACCGGGTGGCGGACGCGGGTCGCGGGGTCGGCCGCACCGCGCCTCCTGGCCCGGAGCGCGGTCACGCGACGTCCGGTTACGCCCACGGAACCGGCGCAACGTGTCCGTCACCTGGGTGGGGTATCGTTCCCGGTACGCAAGCGCTCCGGGGTCGGTGCAAGTCCGAACCGGTGGTGACAGTCCACGAACTGATGACGGGTGCGAACCCGGCAGAGGTTGACCCGGTGGAACTCCGGGACCGACGGTGAAAGTCCGGATGGGAGGCGCGCTGGCGGACGAGACGTCCCACGATCCGTGGGCGCGACCCGTCCGTCGATGCCGACGATCGTCGAACGCCCCCGGAGTCCCGTTGAGAGGACACCAGTGTTCACCGGCATCATCGAGGAACTCGGCACCGTCACCGCCGTCGAGCAGCACGGCGACTCCGTCGCGCTCACCGTCCGCGGGCCCGTCGTCGTGCAGGACGCCCGGCACGGCGACTCCATCGCGACGAGCGGCGTCTGCCTGACCGTCGTCGAGCAGACCCCGGAGACCTTCACGGCCTTCGTCATGAAGCAGACGCTCGACATGAGCGCGCACGGGTCGCTCGCGGTCGGCGACCGGCTCAACCTCGAACGCGCGGCCTCGGTCGGCGACCGGCTCGGCGGGCACATCGTCCAGGGCCACGTCGACGGCACCGCCACCGTGCTCGAGACCGCGGACGGCGACGGCTGGCGGCGCGTCCGGTTCTCGCTCGCGCCGGACCTCAGCCCCCTGGTCGTCGACAAGGGCTCGATCGCGATCGACGGCGTCTCGCTGACGGTCAGCGCCGTGTCCTCCGAGGACACCCCGGCCGCGGACTCCTGGTTCGAGGTGAGCCTCATCCCCGAGACGCTCGAGGCCACCACGCTCGGCGCCCGCGTGCCGGGGGACCGGGTGAACATCGAAACCGACGTCCTGGCCCGGCACGTCCGGCGGATGCTGCGGCTCGACGCGGCGGTGCGGCCGCTCGAGGGCGATGCGCGTCCGCTTGCGGGTGCCGCGGGTCCGCTCGCGGGTGCCACGCTCGGCCAGGAGGCACGGTGATGGTCGCCGGGGCACGTCCCGCCGCGCAGGCGGGTGCCTCCGGTGCGGTCGTCCCGGGATCGCTCGGGCTGTCGAGCGTCGACGAGGCCATCGCCGCCATCGCCGCCGGCCGCCCGGTGATCGTCGCCGACGACGAGGACCGCGAGAACGAGGGCGACGTCATCCTCTCCGCCGAACTCGCCACCCCCGAGTGGATCGCCTGGACCGTGGCGCACTCGTCGGGGTTCATCTGCGCCCCGGTGAGCGTCGAGATCGCCGACGCACTCGACCTCCCGCCGATGGTCGCCCACAACGAGGACGTCCGCGGGACGGCCTACACCGTGACCGTCGACGCCGCCGTCGGGGTCACCACCGGCATCAGCGCCCACGACCGAGCGCACACGTTGCGGGTCCTCGCCGACCCGGCGTCCGTGCGCGGCGACCTGCACCGGCCCGGACACGTCGTGCCCCTGCGTGCCCGTCCGGGCGGGGTCCGCGAGCGTGCGGGCCACACCGAAGCCGCGATCGACCTGGTCACCGCCGCAGGGCTCCGGCCCGCTGCGGCGATCTGCGAGATCGTCGACGAGGACGGCGGCATGATGCGTCTGCCGGGACTCCTCGGACTCGGGGCACGCGCCGGCGTGCCCGTCATCACCATCGCCGCGCTCGCCGAGTGGCTCGACGCGGCAGACCGGGCAGCGGCGGAGTCCGCGCCCACGGAAGGAACGGCACGATGAGCGGAGCAGGCGCGGCGGACCGCGACCACGTCGACGGCAGCGGCATCCGGGTGGCGATCGTCGCCGGGCAGTGGCACGACGAGATCGCCGGGGGCCTCCTCGCCGGGGCGCAGCGCGAGGTCGAGCGGCTCGGTGCCACGGCGGAGGTCATCCCCGTCCCCGGGAGCTTCGAGCTGCCCGTGGTCGCGAAGGCCGCGCTCGAGGCCGGGTTCGACGCGGCGGTCGCCCTCGGCGTGATCATCCGCGGTGGGACCCCGCACTTCGAGTACGTCTCGGACGCGGCGACGAGCGGCCTCACCCGGGTCGCGATCGACGCCGGCAAGCCCGTCGGCTTCGGCGTGCTCACCCTGGACGACGAGCAGCAGGGCCTCGACCGTGCCGGACTGCCCGGTTCGAAGGAGGACAAGGGAGCCGAGGCCGTGCACGCCGCCGTGTCGACCGTGGTGACCCTGCGCCGGCTGCGCGTGCTCGCGTAGGCGACCCGCGCCTCCTGGCCCGCCGCGCGTCAGCGCGTCGCTCCTGCGCTCGCACAACCGAAGACACCCCGCGCCACGCGATCACGTGGTGCGGGGTGACTTCCGTTGTGCGAACGGCCCCGCACCTCTTCAGGTGCGGGGCCGTTCGTGTGCGGTGGTGCTGACTACCGCTTGCCGAACACGTGGATCGGCAGGAAGAAGGAGAGGCACATGAGCACGAGACCGCCCATGAAGATGAACGCCTGACCCGAGCTCACCTGGAACGCGAAGCCGAACAGGTACATCGAAACCAGCAGCAGCAGGATCGAGAAAACAGCGGCGATGACGCGGCCCACAGTGGTACCTCCGGAATCAGGCGGGTGGATCGGACCCAGTCTATCCCCAGGAGGGACGAACTCGGTTCACGCGCCGGGGCGGGTGGCGATCAACCGGTCGACCACGGCGAGGAGCGGTTCCATGTCGACCGAGGCGCGGTCCGGTCGGACCTCGCTGGCGGCGCCGAGGGACGCCGCGTGGTACAGCCCGTCGCCCATGAGCTTGATCGCCTGCGCCGTGGGGACGTCCCCGAGCGAGTCGACGAGCGTGGCCAGCCAGGCGTTCTCGGTCTCGTCGAGGGTGCGGCCCGCCTCTTCGTAGCCGGCCTGCTGCAGCCGGCTCGCCGCGAGGAGGGCGAGGTCGAGCTCGCTGCCCACGAACTGGCAGTTCCGCACGAAGTAGCGGGCGGCGCCGTCCTCGGCGTCCCGCATGCGCTCGACGTCGATGGCGGAGAGGTCGGACAGGCGTTCGCAGAGTCCCTCGACCAGGGCGGCCTTCGAGCCGAAGTGGTAGAGCAGTCCGCCCTTGGACACCCCGGCCCGAGCGGCCACGGCGTCGAGGGTCGCCGGACGCTCTCCTTCCTCGCACACGATGGCGACGAAGCTGTCCAGGACACGATCGCGGGCGCTTGCCATGCCGGAAGTCTGCCATGGGACGCGGGCGTGCCGCGTCCGGCGGGCGCGGAGCGGGCGCAGCGCAGGCGCGGAGCGGGCGCTGTGCCGACGACACGGCGGGCGCAGCGCAGGCGCGGAGGAGGCGCTGTGCCGACGACACGGCGGGCGCAGCGCAGGCGCGGAGGAGGCGCGGTGCCGACGACACGGCGGGCGCAGCGCAGGCGCCGTGGGCCATCCTCCACGGCGCCTGCGGGTCCGGTCAGCCCTTCAGCGCCCCCGCCGCGATGTTCGCGATGAAGTGCCTCGAGCCGATGATGAACACCCCGATGAGCGGGAACACGCTGATCACGGCACCGGCCATCACCGAGCCGAGGTCGGTCGCGTTCACCGAGCTGAGCGAGGCGAGTGCCACCTGGAGCGTCTGTCCCTTCGGGTCGATCAGCACGATCAACGGCCACACGTAGTCGTTCCACGCCGTGATGAAGGTGAAGATGCCGAGGAACGCGAGGCCTCCGCGGAGCATCGGGACCGCGATCGACCACCAGGTGCGGAAGAACCCGGCGCCGTCCACGCGCGCGGAGTCGATGACCTCGTTCGGGATCGACCCGGTGGCGAACTGCCGCAGGAGGAAGATGCCGAACGCGTTCGCCGCCCCGGGGACGATGAGCGCCTGGAGTCCACCGATCCACCCGAGGTGCGCCATGAGCACGAAGCTCGGCACGAGCGACAGGCTGCCGGGGACGAGGAACGTCGCCAGCATGACGGTGAACAGCGAGCGCTTGAACGGGAACTCGTACTTCGCGAAGGCGAACGCGGCCAGCGAGTCGAACAGCATGACCAGGACCGCGGTGCCGCCGGCGACGATGACGGTGTTGCCGAGCGCCCGCAGCATGTCGACGCTGCTGAACACCGTGGCGAGGTTCTGCATGGTGTGGTCGCTGAACCACAGCGACGGCGGGTAGCCGAAGATCTGCGCGTTCGACGACGTCGACATGACGAGCAGCCAGTAGAACGGGAAGATCGACAGCACGACGCCGACGATGAGGCACAGGTGCGTGACGAGCCGTCCGACCCAGCCGTGCCTGAACCCCCGGCGGTGGCCGTCGGGCCCGTCGGTGACGGCGTTCGGCCGGCCGAGTGCGGCGGCGGTGTTCGTGGTGCGGGGTGCGGTGTCGGCGCTCATGCGCGGGGTCCCTTCGCGCTGGTCGTGACGGTGCGCGGGGTGCGCAGTCGCCGTGGGGTCTTGAGCCCGTCGCGCTCGCTGAGCAGTCGCCAGTTGATGATCGCGAAGACCACGGAGAAGAAGAACAGCACCCAGGCGATCGCCGAGCCGTACCCGAAGTCGAACTGGTTGAACGCCTGGTCGTACTGGTAGAGCACGATCGTCATGCCGGCCTCGTCGGGGCCGCCGACGGCCTGCCCGTTGAACAGGATCTGCGGCTCGGTGAAGAGCCCGAGGCCACCGATGGTCGACGTGATGACGGTGAACAGGATGACCGGCCGCAGCATCGGGATCGTGATGCGCGTGAAGATCTGCCAGGTGTTCGCGCCGTCCACCTTCGCCGCGTCGTACAGCTCGGTCGAGATCGACTGCAGGCCGGCGAGGTAGATGATCGCGTTGTACCCGGTCCAGCGCCAGATGACCATGACCGCGATCGTGACCTTGATGCCCCAGTACGACGAGAGCCAGCCGACCGGGTCGGCACCGACGGCTCGGAGCGCGGCGTTGACGAGCCCGAACCCGTCCGAGAACACCGAGCCGAACACGATGGCCATCGCGACCATGCTCGTCACGTTCGGGATGAAGAACGCGACCCGGTAGAAGCCCTTCGCCCGGATGTTGCCGTGCAGCAGGAACGCGAGCACGAGGGCGAGGAACAGCATCGGGACGGTCGAGATGATCCAGATGATGAAGGTGTTCGAGACGGCGTTCCAGAACCGCGGGTCGGTCAGCAGGTACTGGTACTGCGCGAGGCCGACGAACGCGGGGGAGCCGACGCCGTCCCAGTCGGTGAACGACAGCACGATCGAGAAGACGATCGGGAACAGCCCGAACACGAGGAACAGCACGTAGAACGGCGCGATCGCCACGTACTGCGGCCAGAACCGGCGCAGGCTGAAGCGGTGCCCGGTCGCCGCGGTGGAGATCGACGCGGTGGGGGCGCCCCCGACGACGGGGTTCGCGGTGGTGGCGGTCTTCTCGCGGATCGGCGCGCTCATGCCGACACCCCGCGCTTCGCCAGGACGCGGTCGGTCTGGTCGATGGCGTCCTGCCAGGCACGCTCCGGGTCCTTGCCGCCGGACTCCACGTTCGTGATCTCGGTCGCGAAGGCGCCGATGAACCGCTCCGAGTTCGAGATGTACGTCACGGGGACCTCCGGTGCGGCCTTGCTGAAGAAGTCGAGCGGGTTCTGGTCCCCGAAGAAGTCGCCGGGGTTGCGCATGATGCCGTTCTCGAACGACGCGGGTGTCGACGGGAAGAGCTGGATGTCGTTGTAGGTGTGGGACTGCACGTCCGCGCCGGTGATCCACTTGGCGAACGCCACCGCGGCTTCCGGGTTCTTCGACGTCTTGGGCACGGCCAGGAACGAGCCGCCGCTGTTGCCCGGTCGCTCGGGCTGCCGGGCGATCCGCCACTTCCCGGACAGGTCCGGAGCCGTGTCGTGGATGATCTGCGTCCACCACGCGCCCTCGATCTGCCCGGCGACCCGACCCGCGACCCACCCGGCGTTCTGGTCGGTCCCGGACTGCAGGTTGCCGGTGATCCCGGCGTGGATCGACTCGACCGCGTTCTCCCAGGCCTTCCGGATCGAGCTGTCGTCGTCGTGGTAGAGCGGCTGGTCGTCACGGTCGAAGTACCGCGTGGGGCTCGCGGAGACGAACTGGTTGAAGAGCTGCGTCGCGGTGATGATCGTCGCGGCACCGGTCTTCTGCTTGATCTGCTTGCCGAAGGTCCGGAAGTCCGCCCAGGTCTGGATCGCCGCGCTCACCTCGTCCGGGTCGGTGGGGAGGTCGGCCTTCTGCAGGACGTCCTGGTTGTAGAAGAAGCCGGTGGGGCCGGTGTCGACGGGCCAGAAGCACTGCCGCCCGGACGGGGTCCGGCCGAGCGAGAGCTTCCAGTCGTAGTAGGCGGACTTCTCGGTGGCGGAGGGATCGAAGTCGGTGAAGAGGTCCTCGTCGGGGAAGTAGAGCCAGCAGTTCGAGTTCACCATGAGGACGTCGGGGATGAACGCGTTCCCGGCGAGGGCGGTCCGGAACTTGGTGTCGTACGACGCCCCGCCGATGAGGTCCGGCCGCAGCCGCATCGGTTCGTGGCCGCTGATGCCCCGGGCCGCCTGCTTCAGGAACTTCGGGTCGAGGGACCGGTTCCAGTACCAGAGGACGAGTTCGTCCGGGTCCTTGGAGATCGCGGTACCGGTGGAACACCCGGCGAGGAGGGCCGTGGTGGCGAGTGCGCCGAGGGCGCCTGCGCCGGCGAGGAACCCCCGCCGGCTGAGACTGTGCGTTGCTGCTGTCACTGGTGTGCCTGCTCTCGTCGTTGAGATGCGGAACCGTTGAGCGCTCGACCGTGAACGCTCACGAAGTGGTCAGAGCATGCCCCGGCCGACACGCCGTGTCAAGCATCCGCATCGTTGCAGGTGCGGAGACGGACGGGTACGGTCGTCGGGACCGTGAAGGTTCACGACACGATAGGGATCCGCATGTCAGCGCAGACCGCGACCACCGCCAGCAGCACCTCCTCGACGGGGCACGACACCCCCGGCTGGGCCGTCCTCGGCCCCGGTGGGATCGCCCGCCGCTTCCTCTCCCAGCTGCCCTCGAGTGGCGTCGGGGCGACCCTCGTCGCCGCCGGCAGCTCATCGGCGGAGCGAGCGGGAGCGTTCGCTGCCGAGGCGGCCGAGCACGGGTTCGCCGACGTCGTCGCGGCCACCTACGACGAGGTGCTCGCCGACCCGCGCGTCGACGCCGTCTACGTCTCGACGGTCCACACCGGGCACGCGGCGCTCGTCCTCGCGGCGCTCGCGGCGGGCAAGGCGGTCCTCTGCGAGAAGCCGCTCTCGCCGAACCACGGCACGTCCATGGCGCTCGCCGACGCCGCACGCCAGGCCGGCCTGCCCCTCGTCGAGGCGTACATGTACCGCTTCCACCCGCAGACCGCGGCCCTGCTCGACCTCGTCCGGCAGGGTGCCATCGGTACCGTCACGCACGTCGACGCCTCGTTCGCGTTCCGGGCGGGCAGCCGCTCCGGCCGACTCTTCGACGTCGACACGGCCGGCGGCGGGATCCTCGACGTGGGCGGCTACCCGGTGACCATGACGGCCGCGATCGTGCAGGCCGCGACCGGCGTGGCCGTCGCCGAGCCCACCGAGCTCACCGCCACCGGGACCGTCGGCCCGACCGGCGTCGACGAGTGGACGGTGGCACAGCTCAGCTACACCGGCGGGATCACCGCGAACCTCCGGACCGGCGTCCGCGTGCAGGACGACAACGCCGTGGTCGTCCACGGCACCACGGGGAAGATCACGCTCACCGACCCGTGGACCCTCGGCGACGACCCCACGATCGAGATCAGCACGGTCGACGAGGACCCGCGCACGCTGTCCTTCGCCGGGGCGCACCCCTACGCCCTCGAGGCCGACGCCACCACGGCGGCCCTCGCGGCCGGTCGTGTCGACGCCCCCGAGTTCACCCTCGACGAGTCGCTCGCCACCGCCCGGACGCTCGACAAGTGGCGTGCCGCGATCGGTCTGCGCTTCCCGTTCGAAGCCGAGACCGCCGACATCCCGACCGTCAGCGGCCGACCCCTCACGGTCGCCGCGCACGAGCCCGACCGTGCCGACAACCCGATGCGCTACGGCGAGGTCGCGGGTGTCGGCAAGCGCATGTCCCGACTGGTGATGGGTGTCGACAACCAGCCCGACCTGGCGCACGCGAGCGCGATCTTCGACCTGTTCGTGGAGCAGGGCGGCAACGTGTTCGACACCGGCTACATCTACGGCGGGGGCGTGCTCGAGGGTCGGCTCGGCAAGTGGATCCAGAACCGCGGCGTCCGCGAGGACGTGGTCGTGATCACCAAGGGCGCGCACACGCCGTACTGCGACCCGGAGTCCCTCACCCGGCAGCTGCTCGAGAGCCTCGAGCGCCAGGGCACCGACTACGCGGACATCTACATGATGCACCGCGACAACACGGACATCCCGGTGGGGGAGTTCGTCGACGTCCTCGACGAGCACCGTCGTGCTGGCCGCATCCGCGTGTACGGCGGCTCGAACTGGACCCCTGCCCGGTTCGACGAGGCGAACGCCTACGCCCGCGCGAACGGCAAGCACGAGTTCGAGGTGCTGAGCAACCACTTCGGCCTGGCCGAGGCGTACGACGTGCCGTGGGCCGGCTGCGAGCACGCCACCGACGCGGCGTCGAAGCAGTGGCTCGAGGAGCGCCAGGTGCCCCTGCTGCCCTGGTCCTCGCAGGCGCGTGGGTTCTTCACCGGCCGGGCCAAGCCGGAGGACACGAGCGACGCAGAACTCGTGCGCTGCTACTACAGCGACGAGAACTTCGAGCGGCTGCGCCGTGCGTCGGAGCTCGGCGAGCGGTTCGGCGTCCCCGCGACGGCGATCGCCCTGGCCTACGTGCTGCACCAGCCGTTCCCGACGTTCCCGCTCTTCGGACCGCGTACGATCGCGGAAGCCCGGTCGTCCATGACCGGCCTCTCCGTCGACCTCACTCCGGAACAGGTGGCATGGCTGGACCTCCGCGACTGACCGAACCCGTTCCCGCACCCGGCGGCCGGGCGACGATCATCGACGTCGCCGCGGCCGCCGGGGTGTCCCGGCAGACCGTCACCCGGGCGATGAACGGCATGTCCGGCATCAGCGCGGCGACGAAGGAACGGGTCCTCGCCGCCGCGGAGCGCCTCGACTACCGGCCGTCGCGCTTCGGCCGCGGGCTCGTCACGGGTGGCGACCACCAGCTCGGCCTCGTCGTGAACGACCTGCGCAACCCCTACACGCCGCAGCTGGCCTCGGCCGTCTTCCGACTCGCCGCCGAGCAGGGCTGGAACGTCATGCTCGCCGACGTCGACCTCGCGAGCGACGCCGACCGGATGGTGCAGGCGCTCGGGTCGCAGACGGACGTCGTCATCGGGTACCTCGGCTCCCGTCGCGACCGGTGGCGCGAGCTCCTCGGCACCGTGCCGATGGTCGAGCTCGACCCGTACTCGGAGCCACCGACCGCAGCCGTCTGGATCGACCCCGCCGACGCGATCGAGGTCCTCGCCGACCACCTCGTCGCCACCGGGGTCCGGCACCCGGTCGTGCTCGACAACTCCTCGCCGGAGCACACGAGTGTCCGCGGCATCCTCATGATGGACGCCCTCCAGCGGCGCGGGTACCTGCCCGAGCTCGTGCACGCGGAGCACGGCACGGCGGAGTGCGGCGCCGAGGAGACGACACGGATCCTCCGGCGACGCCGACGACAGGACGCGATCCTCGCCTTCAACGACGTGATGGCGCTCGGTGTCCTGCAGGCCTGTCGGCGGGCGGGCGTCGACGTCCCGCGGGAGCTCCGGGTCGTCGGCGTCGACGGCCTGCCGCTCGGCTCGCTCGTCTCGCCGACGCTCACCACGTTGGCGGTGGACCTCGACGAGGTCGCGCGTGAAGCGCTCGACCTCGCCCTCGGCATGCTCGCCGGCGAGCTGCCGCGGCAGGGTGACGCGGTGCAGCGCACGGTGCGGCACCGCCTGCTCCTGCGCGAGTCGGCCTGACGACGCGGCCCACGAGACAGCGCGACCGGAGGACGGACGGGAGGCGCGGTGCGGGCCCGCACCGCGCCTCCCGTCCGTCTTCAGTTGCATTTGCAACCATTACCGTCCAGACGGTACACTAACGGAGTCCTGACGGGATGCGTGCACACCCCGCGTCCCGTCCGGTCCGTTCGTCAGTTCCGCCGTCGACCTGGTCCGGCTCGAAGTCCCTGGAGTCACCGTGTCCGCCCTGCTCACCAGCCCGATCCCCACTGCCGCCACCGGCAGCCGCGCCCGCCGGTTCGCCGCCCTCGCGGTGCTCATGCTGCCCGTCCTCCTCATCTCGGTGGACAACACCGTCCTGAGCTTCGCGCTGCCGTCGATCTCGCGCGCGCTGAACCCGGACGCCACCACGCAGCTCTGGATCGTCGACGCGTACCCGCTCGTCCTCGCCGGCCTCCTCGTCGTGATGGGCAGCATCGGTGACCGCATCGGCCGCCGTCGGATCCTCGTCGTCGGCGCCACCGGCTTCGCGCTCTTCTCCGTCGCCGCGGCCTTCGCCACCGACGCCTGGATGCTCGTCGCCGCACGGATCGTCATGGGCGTGTTCGGCGCGATGCTCATGCCGGCGACCCTCTCGATCATCCGCAACGTCTTCGTCCACGCGGGGGAGCGGCGGATGGCGCTCGCCGTCTGGTCCACCATGTTCGCGGCGGGCAACGCCCTCGGGCCGCTCGTCGGCGGCGTACTGCTCGCGCACTTCCACTGGGGCGCGGTGTTCCTCGTCGCGGTGCCGATCCTCGTCGTGATGCTCGTCGCCGTGCCGTTCTGCGTTCCGGAGTCCCGTGACCCGAACCCGGGGCCGGTCGACGTGCCGAGCATGTTCCTCTCGCTCGGCGCCCTCGCCCCGATCGCGTGGGCGATCAAGTCCGTCGTGCACCCCGAGGAGCGCGGCTTCGCGATCGCGATGCTCGCCGTCGGCGTCCTGTGCGGCATCGCGTTCGTCCGTCGGCAGCTCCGCTCGCGGACCCCGATGCTCGACCTCCGGCTGTTCCGGAGCACGGCGTTCACCGGCAGCGTGCTCATGAACATGGCGGCGATGTTCTCGCTGACCGGGTTCCTGTTCTTCATCGCACAGCACCTGCAGCTCGTCGCCGGCCTCGACCCCTTCGCGTCCGGCATGGTGCTGGTGCCGGGGTCGATCCTCACGATCGTGGCGGGCCTCGTCGTCGTGCCGATCGTCGCCCGGGTCGCTCCGCGCTGGGTCGTCGCCGTGTCGCTGCTGTTCTCGGCGGCCGCCTACGCGATGGTCGCGGTCCTCGGGCACCACGCCTCGATCGTGGCGCTGGCGTTCGCGTTCGTGCTGCTCGGGATCGGGATCGGTGCCTCGGAGACGGTGACGAACGACCTGATCATCTCGACGGCCCCGGCGGACAAGGCCGGTGCGGCGTCGGCGATGTCCGAGACGGCGTACGAGATCGGTGCCGTGCTGGGGACCGCGGTGCTCGGGACGATCCTGGCCACGGCCTACCGGGCGCACGTCGTGGTGCCGGACGGGCTGTCCTCGTCGGCGCACACCGCTGCGCAGGAGACCCTCGGCGGAGCGGTGTCGGCGGCGTCGTCCCTCGGCGGGTCGGCGGGGCAGGCGCTGCTCGAGTCGGCGCGGGCCGCGTTCGACTCCGGCGTCACGGTGACGGCGGGGGTGGCCGCGCTCCTGATGGTGGTCGCGGCCGCCGGTGCCGTCGTCATGCTCAAGCGCCGGTAGCGCCG
>NZ_JABXGF010000071.1:0-14622 GCF_025407985.1 Curtobacterium sp. C2H10
ACTCGGCCTCGCGGACAGTTTCGTGGCACACAGGCCGCGAAACTGTCCGCCCAGCCGAGTCTCGGGTGGCCACCACGGGCGGACGGGAGGCGCGGTGCCGGCTGGCACCGCGCCTCCCGTCCGTCAATCGCGCGTCTACCGCCGGCGGGTCGCGTCCTCGACGGTGCCGACGAGCTCTTCGAGGATGTCCTCGAGGAAGAGCACACCGAGCGTTCGGCCCTCGGCGTCGAACGCCCGCGCCACGTGACGACCGGCGGCGCGCATGGTCGCGAGGGCGTCCTCGAGGTCCATCTCCGTGTACAGCGAGATGAGCTGCCGGATCCGCTTCGGCGGCACCGGGTCGTCGTACTCGTCCGGTCGGAGGTCGATGACGTCCTTCACGTGCACGTAGCCGGTGGGGGAGCCGTCCTCGGCCACGAGCACGTACCGCGAGAACCCGCGCTGGGCCACGGCCCGCTCGACGTCACCGGGGGTGGCGTCCTCGGGGAGGGTGACGAGCTCGGCCATCGGCACGGCGACGTCCTTGACCTTCTTCTCGGTGAACTCGAACGCCAGGGCGAGCTTGCCGTCGTCGGTGAGGGTTCCCTCGCGGCGGGACTGCTCGACGATGGTCTGGACCTCCTCGACGGTGAACGCGCTCACGGCTTCGTCCTTCGGCTCGACCCGGAAGAGCCGGAGCACGGCGTTCGCGACCTCGTTCAGGCCGACGACGACCCAGTGCAGGCCGTGGCCGATGTACCAGAGCGTCGGCACGAGGAGGAGCGCCGCACGGTCGGGCATCGAGAACGAGATGTTCTTCGGGACCATCTCGCCGAACACCACGTGCAGGAACGACACGAGCAGCAGCGTGAACACGAACGCCACGACGCCGATGACCTCGACGCTCCAGCCCGTGAGGTGCAGCGGGACCTCGAGCAGGTGGTGGATCGCCGGCTCGGAGACGTTGAGGATGAGCAGCGAGCACACCGTGATGCCGAGCTGGGTGGTGGCGAGCATGCGGGTGGCGTGCTCCATCGCCCAGAGCGTCATCTGTGCGGCGCGCGAGCCCTCTTCCGCGCGCGGCTCGATCTGGGAGCGGCGTGCGGAGATGACGGCGAACTCGGCCGCGACGAAGTAGGCGTTGCCCATCAGGAGGACGACGAGCCAGAAGATGCCCCACCAGTCGGAGCTCATCGGGTGCCGCCCTTCGCAGAGGCCTTCGAGGCCGTGGCCTTCGTGGCCGGGATGATGATGCCGGTCGCCGGGGTCTCCGGCGGTGTGGGCGTCCAGCGGATCCGGTCGATGCGGCGCCCGTCGAGGCGTTCGACGCGGAACACGCCGTCCTCGAGCGGTACCTCGTCACCGACGGCCGGGAGCCGCCCGAGGGTCGACATGATGAACCCGCCGACGGTCTCGTACGGGCCGTCCTCGGGGACCTTCACGCCGGCGCGGTCCTCGAGCTCGTCCGGGCGGAGGAGCCCCGGGAAGGTCAGCCAGTTGCGCGACCGGACGACGTCGATCCGTGCACGGTCGTGCTCGTCGGACACCTCGCCGACGATCTCCTCGATGAGGTCCTCGAGCGTCACGACCCCCGCGGTGCCGCCGTACTCGTCGACGACGATCACCATCTGGTAGCCGCGACCACGGACCTCGGCGAGCAGCGTGTCGCCGGGCATCGTCTCGGGGACGCGCTCGGCGTCGGTCATGAGGGCGCCGACGGGGACCTCGGGGCGCTTCTCGCGGGGCACGGCGACGGCCTGCTTCACGTGCACGATGCCGACGACGTCGTCCGCGTCCTCCTCGATGACGGGGAAGCGGCTGAACCCGGTCTTCCGGGCGAGCGCGATGACGTCGTCGGCGGACTCGGACACGCGGATCGTGGAGAGCCGGGGGCGCGGGGTCATCACGTCGCTGGCGCTCAGCTCGGAGAACGAGATCGTCCGTTCGAGCAGCGTCGCGGTGTCCTGCTCGAGGGAGCCCTCGGACGCGGACCGACGCAGCAGCGAGGTGAGCTCCTCGGCGCTGCGCGCACCGGACAGTTCCTCTTGCGGCTCGATGCCCATCGCCCGGAGCACGGCGTTGGCGGTGCCGTTCAGCACCGCGACGGCCGGCTTGAACACCGTGGTGAACGCGATCTGCAGCGGCACGACGAGCTTCGCGGTCTGCAGGGGGAGCGCGAGCGCGAAGTTCTTCGGCACGAGCTCACCGAGGATCATCGACAGCAGGGTCGCGATGACGAGCGCCATGATCGAGCCGACGGTCTCGACGATCGCCTCGGGCAGCCGCATCGCGAGGAACGGCGCTTCGAGCAGCTTCGCGATCGACGGCTCGAGCAGGTAGCCGGTCAGCAGGGTCGTCAGCGTGATGCCGAGCTGCGCGCTGGAGAGGTGCGTCGAGGTGACCTTCAACGCACCGATGACGGGTGCGAGGCCGGTCTCACCGCGGTCTCGTCGGGCCTCGACGTCGGCGCGGTCGAGGTTGACCAGCGCGAACTCGGACGCGACGAAGACACCGGTGCCGAGTGTCAGCAGGATGCCGCCGATCAGCATGACGATGTCGATCGGACTCATGATTCACCTCCCGCAGGGCGCGAGGCAGTGCAGCTCACCGAGTGAGCGGCGGATGAGTGAGGCGAAGAACTGTTCGGGGGATCGTCCACAGTGAGGCAATCGTACTGCCTGGCGTGCGGCCAAGCCGAGAGAACGTACAGAACGGCCTACGCCGTGACGCGCGCGCGGTGGTACTGCTGCGGCTCGTAGTCCACGGAGACGCCGAGCTCGACGGCGGCACGGAGCGGGAAGCCCGGGTCGCGCAGGAACTCGCGGCCCACCATGACGACGTCCGCCTGGCCGGTCGCCACGATCTGCTCGGCCTGGAACGCCTCCGAGATCATGCCGACCGCGATCGTGCCGATGCCGGCGTCGCGCTTGATCGCGTCGGCGAAGGGCACCTGGTAACCCGGGCCGACCGGGAGCGGGGCGCTCGCGACGTTGCCACCGGTCGAGACGTCCGCGAGGTCGGCACCGTGCTCGGCGGCCCAGCGCGCGACCTGCGTGGTCTCCTCGAGCGTCAGGCCGCCTTCGACCCAGTCGGTCGCCGAGAAGCGGACGACGACCGGGAAGCCCGCGCCGACCTCGGCACGGACGGCGTCCAGCACCTCGAGCAGGGCGCGGGCGCGGTTCTCGAGCGAGCCGCCGTACGAGTCGGTCCGGTGGTTGCTCAACGGCGACAGGAACTGGTGCAGCAGGTAGCCGTGCGCGGCGTGGATCTCGACGAGGTCGAAGCCGGCCTCGACCGAGCGTCGAGCGGCAGCGGCGAACGCCAGGGCCACCACGCGGATGTCCTCGGGGGCGAGCTCGCGCGGCTCGGCGTACCCGTCGAAGGCGACCGCGGACGGTGCCACGGTGTTCCAGCCGCCCTGGTCCGCCGGGACGGAGCCGTGCGTCGACTCCCACGGGCGGAACGTCGACGCCTTGCGGCCGGCGTGCGCGAGCTGGACGCCCGCGGCGGCGCCCTGCGAGTGGATGAAGTCGACGATCGGGCGGAACGCGTCGCGCTGCTCGTCGTTCCACAGCCCGAGGTCCTGCGGGCTGATCCGCCCCTCCGGCACGACGCCCGTGGCCTCGACCACGACCGCGCCGGCACCGCCCTTGGCGAAGCCGCCGAGGTGCACGAGGTGCCACGGCGTCGGCACGCCGTCCTGCGCCTCGACCGAGTACTGGCACATCGGGGAGACCCAGATGCGGTTGCGGACGGTCAGGTCGCGCATGGTGATCGGTTCGAACAGGGCGTGCGTCACGCGGGCTCCTTCTCGGCGGTCGCCCCGGTCGCGAGTTCCTGCAGGAAAGCGCGGAGTCCGGCGGGCGACGTGTAGTGGTGGCCGACCGCCCCGATCGCTTCCGCGCCGGCGGCGTTCTCGGCCCTGTTGTCGACGAACACCATCTGCGCGGCGTCGATTCCCAGGCGCGCGCACGTGTCCAGGTAGATCGAGGCGTCCGGCTTCAGGACGTGCTCCTCGGCGCTCACCACGACGGTCTCGAACAGGGAGCCCATCGGGGACCGGCGGTACGGGTCACCGAAGTCGAACCCGGCGTTCGACAGCAGGGCGACCCGGGTGCCGGCGTCGTGCAGCTCCTCGACGATCGCGAGGGTCTCCGGCTCGACCTCGAACCAGCCGGTGAAGTCGATCGCCCAGAACCGGTGGATGTCGGTGGTGCGCCACGTCCGGCCGGTGCGCTCGGCGATCGCGCGCCAGTAGTCCACGACGGAGAGGTCGCCGCGGTCCAGGTCGTGCCGGAGCTCCTGGTAGACGGGGAAGAGCTCGTCCGCCGGCACTCCGGTCGCCGCGACGAGGGCGTCCCGCGAGGCGTGCGGCGTCCGGCTGATCACCTCGCCGTAGTCGAAGACCACCACACGACCGGGCAGGAACAGGCTCATGCGCTCCACCGTAACGTGGCGTCTCGTGAACGACTTCGTCCCCTTCGCCCCGACCGACGCCGCCGCCTGGACCACCGCCCCGCACGGCGACTCCACCAAGTACCGGCGGGGTGTCCTCGGCGTCGCGACCGGCTCCGACCAGTACCCGGGTGCCGCCGTGCTGGGCGTCGACGCCGCCGTGCACACCGGCGTCGGGATGGTCCGGTACGTGGGACCGTCCCGCGCGTCGGACCACGTGCTCGCGCGGCGTCCCGAGGTCGTCGCGGGGGTCGGACGGGTGCAGGCGTGGCTCGTCGGCTCCGGGATCTCGGCGGGCTCGCTCGACGACCTGGACGACGTGACGGCGGACGGGTTCCGGCACGCTTCGGACGACGGGGTCCCCGTGGTCGTCGACGCCGGGGCGATCCCGCTCGTCGAGCTCGGGCCCCTCGCGGTGCTGACGCCGCACGCGGGGGAGCTCGCCGTCGTCCTGCACGAGTCGCGGGAGTCGATCGAGCAGGACCCGGCCGCGGCCGCGCTCCGGGCCGCCGCGCAGACCGGGAGCGTCGTGCTCCTGAAGGGGTCCGCCACGCACGTCGCGACACCCGACGGGTCGGTGCGGCTCGTGGCCTCGTCGGCGACGCCGTGGCTCGCGGCCGCCGGTGCCGGCGACGTCCTCGGCGGGGTGCTCGGGGCGCTCGTGGCGGCTCGGCAGGGTGCGGCGGAGGCGTCCGGGTCGTCGCTGTCGCCGTCCGACCTGGCGCACCTGGCCGCTTCGGCTGCGGTGGTGCACGGGATCGCGGCGCGACGGGCGTCCGGGGGTGGGCCGTTCACGATGGCGGCGCTGGTCGAGCAGCTGCCGGGCGTGGTGCGCGACCTCGTCGTCGAGGGCGACGCGCGGGGGTAGCCGCGAGCGGCGACGGACGGGAGGCGCGGTGCGGGCCGGCACCGCGCCTCCTGGCCGTCAGGTGGTCACGTCCGGGGCGTGACGCGCGTCGTGCGCGTCAGCTCGCGGGGGTCGCGTGCACGAGGAACTCGATCGCACCCGCGTCGTCGACCTGCACGAAGCCGAGGCTCGGGGCCTGCACGCCGAAGTCCGAGAAGGTGATCGGGATCGAGCCGGAGACGTCGACGCCGTCGCCGTTCAGCCCGACCTCGAGCGTCGCGGCGACCGACTTCGTGACGCCGTGCAGGGTGAGGTCCCCGGTGGCCTCGACCTTCGTCGTGCCCGAGCCGGACGGGACCGCGTCCGCGATCGGCTCGGTGAGCGTGAAGGTCGCGGTGGGGAACGCCGACGTGTCGAGCGCCGAGTCGCGGAAGTACGAGTCGCGCTGGGCCGAGTCCGTGGCGATGTCGGCGACCTGCACGGTGATGGTCGCCTTCGTGATGGCGGTGCCGTCGACGGTCGCGCTGCCGGTGACGCTGTCGGTGCGCCCGGTGACGGTGACGTCCGAGCCGTTCAGGACCTCGTGGACGCGGTACCCGGCCTCGGAGTCCCCGCCGACCGTCCACGCGCCGGACAGGTCCGCGGCGTCGAGCGTCGACGGGGCGCGGCTCGCGGCGACGCTCGGGGCGGCGGAGGCCTTGGCGTTCTCGCTGCTCGTGTAGAGGTTCGTGCCGACGATCGCGGCGACGACGCCGATGACGACGACCGCGGCGACGACCGCGATCCAGATGACGGCTCTGCGGCGCGTGCGCGGGGTGTCGGAGGTCACGAGGGGAACGGTGACACGTCATGCTCGGGGGAACCTGTGACGGGCGTGCCGCTACGCTCGTCCGGTGCAGAGGACGGTGTGGCGTTCGCGGTGGCGTTCGCGGTGGCCCGAGGTCGCGGCGTTCGTCGTGGCGTTCGCCGCCGTGCACGCGGTCCTCTGGTGGCTGACCTCCGTGTCGGCGAACCTGCCGCTCGGCGACGTCACGATCACCTACCGGCGGTGGATCGAGACCGGGCACGCGTCCGGGTTCTGGGTCGGGATCGACGAGGACTGGGTGTACCCGATCCTCGCGATCGTCCCGATGGCCGCTGCCGCCGTCGGGGGCGTGACGTCGATCGGCACCGGGTGGCTCGTGCTCATGGTCGTGCTCGACGCCGTCGCGTGCGCGTTCCTGTGGCGCTTCCGTGGGCTCGGCGTGCGCGTCGTGTGGTGGTGGCTCGCCTTCCTGCTCGCCCTCGGGCCGATCGGCCTCGGACGCATCGACACCGTCGCGACCGTCCTCGCCCTGGTCGGGGTGGCCTTCGTCGCGTCGCGGCCGGCCGTCGCCTCGGCGCTGTTCACCGCCGGCGCGTGGACGAAGGTGTGGCCCGCGGCGCTCGTGGGCGTGCTCCTGCTGCTCCGCCGTGGACACCGCCGCGGGGTGCTCGTCGGCGCGCTCGTGCTCACGGCGCTCATCGTCCTCGTCGACGTCCTGTACGGCGGAGCGGCCCACCTGTTCTCGTTCGTGGGTCAGCAGAGCGGCCGTGCGCTGCAGATCGAGGCGCCCCTCGCGACCCCCTTCATGTGGGCGGCGGCGCTCGGCGTCCCCGGTGTCGCGGTCTACTACGACCAGCAGATCCTGACGTTCGAGGTGTCCGGCGCCGGGACGCACGCGGCAGCCGCGGTGTCGACGCCGCTCATGGCCGTGGTCGTCGTCGGCGGGGTGCTGCTCGCGCTCTGGGCCGTGCACCGCGGCGCGCACCGGGCCGAGGCCGCGCCGCTGCTGGCACTGCTCCTGGTCGCCGCGCTGGTCGCCGCGAACAAGGTCGGGTCGCCGCAGTACATCGGGTGGTTCGCCGTGCCGATCGTGTGGGGGCTCGTCGCCGGTCGTCCGAGCGCCCGGCGCTTCCTGCCCGTCGCCGTCGCCGCGATCCCGATGGCGCTGCTGACGCAGGTGATCTACCCCGGGTTCTACGACCAGGTGCTCACCGTACAGCCCTGGGTGCTCGTGGTCCTCACGCTCCGGAACGCGCTCGAGGTCGGGGTGCTGGTCTGGAGCGTCGTCGCGATCGTCCGGCTCGGCGTGCGGGCCCGTGCCACCGCTGTGCCGGTCGTCCCGGCAGGGGGCAGGATGGACGCATGATCGTCGCGTTCTCCGTCGCCCCGTCCGGTGGTCCCTCCGCGAGCTCGGACGGGTCCGTGCACGACGCCGTCGCGGCTGCCGTGCGGATCGTCCGCGAGAGCGGGTTGCCGAACCGCACCTCGTCGATGTTCACCGAGGTCGAGGGGGAGTGGGACGAGGTCATGGACGTGGTCAAGCGCGCCACCGAGGCCGTCGGGGCGTACGGCACGCGGGTGTCCCTCGTGCTCAAGGCCGACATCCGCCCGGGGCACACCGGCGAGATCGACGGCAAGCTCGAGCGGCTCGAGGCTGCGCTCGACGACTGAGCGACACGCCGAGCGCCTCCCACGGATGTCGGTGGTCGGGTGTGTCCTGTCGGTGTCGGACGGAACGCGTCCGCACGACGACGAGGAGCACGTGATGATGCACGACGGCTGGTGCCCCGACTGCGACCTGCGGACGGTCGTCATCGACTCGGACGAACACAGCGACACCGCCTGGGCGAGCTGCACCGAGTGCGGCGCCGGGTGGGTCCACCGTGACGAACTCCCGGGGCTCGTCGTCGCGGCCCGCGCGGAGCCGGAGCGTCGCGCCGCCTGACGCGGGTCGAATCGATTCGGCCGCGCGACTTCCGTTCGGCCTTTGGAGCGGTCTACACTGCTGAGACCGGTCGCCTTCGGTGGCCGGTCGTCCACGTTCGCCGCTGAACCAGGACCACCCTCCGCCCGTTCCCGGTCGCACCGTCAGCGACGTCGACGGCACGGAGGCACGGTGCGGCGACCACGCGCACCGACGGTCCCAGCCGACTCACGCGAGTCGACGTCCGGAACCCGTCCCGCTCCTCCCGTCCCGAAACAGGCACCATGTCCCAGCTCACGCCTGCGCGTCGCGCACTCGCGCTCATCGCCCTCGCCCTCGGCGGGTTCGCCATCGGTTCGACCGAGTTCGTCGCGATGGGGCTCCTGCCGAACATCGCCGAGGCGCTCCTGCCGCGCCAGTACGGCCTCGACCCGGACGCCGGGATCGCGCACGCCGGCTGGCTCGTGAGCGCGTACGCCCTCGGTGTCGTCGTCGGTGCCCCCACGATCGCGGCGATGTCGGCGAAGTTCCCGCGCAAGGGCCTGATCCTCGTGCTGCTCGTCGGGTTCGTCCTGGCGACGGTCGCGAGCGCGATCCTGCCGTCCTTCGGCCTCGTGCTCGTGGCGCGGTTCGTCGCGGGACTCCCGCACGGTGCGTACTTCGGCATCGCGTCGATCGTGGCGGGTGACATCATGGGGCCGGGCAAGCGCGGCAAGGGCATCGCGATGGTGCTGCTCGGCCTGTCCGTCGCGAACGTCGTGGGCGTCCCGGCGATCACCTGGGTCGGGCAGGTCGCCAGCTGGCGCATCGCGTACGGCGTCGTCGCCGTCCTGTTCGCCCTGACGTTCCTCGCGGTGTGGGCCTTCGTGCCACGCAGCGCCCGTGACGAGCACGCGACGATCGGCCGCGAGCTCAGGGCGTTCCGCGTGCCGCAGGTCTGGATGGTCATGGGCCTCGGAGCCGTCGGCTTCGGCGGCTTCTTCGCGGTCTACTCGTACATCTCGCCGCTCGTGCAGAACGTCACCGGGCTGTCGGAGTCGTTCGTGCCGCTCGTCCTCGTGGTCGTCGGCATCGGCATGGTCATCGGCGGTGTGCTCGGCGGGCACCTGGCCGACCACAGCGTCAAGCGCACGATCTACGTCGGCATGTTCGCGCTGATCGGCGCCCTGCTCGTCACCGTCCTCACCGCGCAGTGGGTGTGGGGGGTCTTCCTCGGGGCGTTCCTGCTCGGTGCGACCTCGTCCGCGATCCCGCCGGCCGTGCAGTCCCGCCTGATGGACGTCGCCGGAGACGCACGGACCATCGCGGCGGCGCTCAACCACTCGGCGTTCAACATCGGCAACTCGATCGGTGCGGCCCTGGGCGGCGCGGTCATCGCGGCCGGGTTCGGCTTCAAGGCACCGGGGTGGCTCGGCATCGTGCTGGCGCTGCTCGGTGTCCTCATGACGATGGTGAGCTACGGCGCCGAGCGCCGCAGCACCCGCCGTGCGTCGCTCCGGTCGTCGTCGCCGACCACCGGCCCGATCACCGCGCCCGTCCCGCTGGGCTGACGCGGGTCCCACCGGCCAGGAGGCGCGGGGCGGCCCCGCACCGCGCCTCCAGTCCGTCGACGGTGCGGCAGACCGCCGATCGTGAGCAGAAGAGGTCGGGTCCTGTGACGGGACCCGACCTCTTCTGCTCACGAAGCCTGCGGCGCGGCGCGCGCGGAACGCGCGGGGCGCGCGCTACAGGCCCAGCGGGCTGCCGTCCTGGACGATGATGCCGTCGGTGATCGCGCGCTTCCGCAGCGCCACCTTCGTGCCGACGTCGAAGCCCGCGACGCGGTACTTCTCGCGGATGCGCTTGAGGTAGCTCTTCGCGGTCTCCTCGGAGATGCCGAGCTGGTACGCGACGCTCTTCACCGGCTCGCCGCCGCCGTACAGCGCCATGACGCGACGCTCCTGGGCGCTGAGCTTCGGCACGCCACCGACGTCACCGCTGTTGATCGCCAGGTCGAGCTCGGCGGAGACGTACTGCTCGCCGCGCTGGGCGGAGCGGATGGCCTCGACGATCATCTCGGCGTCCTCGCTCTTCACGAGGTAGCCGAGGGCGCCGGAGGCGAGGGCCTCGCGGACGACGTTCGGCTCCGAGTAGGTGCTCATCACGACGGTCTTCACACCGGCGGTCTTGAGCGTCGAGATCTTCAACGAGACCGGGATCGAGTCCTTGAGGTCGAGGTCGAGCAGCACGACGTCGACCGGGAACGCCGGGCTCGTGAGGAGCTCGGGCCAGGTGGTGACGGCGGCGACGAGCGTGATGTCGTCGGCTGCGTTCCGGATCCACTCGGTGAGCGCGCCGAGGAGCATCCTGTGGTCGTCGACGAGTGCGAGTCGGATCGGTTCCTCTGGAGTCGCCATGGTGGCGTCCTTTCTCGGGGGCGGTCGTGGGCCGATCCTAGGGGGACGGACCACGGGGCACGGGCAGGCTGGTCAGGGTGTCCGGCAGTCGGGCCAGCCGGTTCCGTGCGACGACTACATCGACGGATGTCGGTCGACGACGCAGTGCGCGACGACGTGCAGGACGCCGTCGCGGACGGAGTCCTGGTACGGGCCGATCCGCTGCAGGGCGCTCCATGCGGTCGGGCCGAGTCGACGCCGGGGGACACCGCGCGACTCGAAGACGACCGGGACGTCCATCGTCTCGTCGGTGACGGGGTGCCCGTCCGAGCCGACGGGGCCGAGCGTCACGGAGACGACGGGCGATCCTGCCTGGGTCTGCTTGCCGTCACCGACCATCTGCCAGAGCGTCTGCAGCAGGCCGTCGCGCTGCGCGGGGGAGAGGTGGCCCGCGAGCGACTGCGGATCCGCGACGCTGACCGAGCGGCCGAGGTTGTCGGACTCCGTGATCGCGTGGTACAGCCAGGTCTCGCGGCGGCCCTCGATGAGGTGCAGGCGCAGCTCGGTGGCGAGCGACGCGGCGACCGAGGCGGACGCGTCCGAGAGCGGGAGCGGGTCGCTGCCGTTGGCGACGGCGTCGAGGAGCTTCTCGGCGGCGAGGTCGAGCCGGGCGAGTTCGTCGGAGGCGAGCATGCCCACGGCGAACTGCGGTGCCTGCACGTTGCTCTGCACGAGGACCCGGTCGAGTTCACGCTGCACGAGCTGGCGGAACCGGTGCACCACGAAGAGCGCGATCGACGGCGGGACGGTGACGAGCGCCACGGTGGAGACGATCGCGGGCAGGGTGTCGCTCGTGATCGGCGTCGAGGCGACCGCCATCCCGACGAACGCGAGGCCGAGGACGGCGATGGCGGCGGCGACCTCGCGGGCCGGGCGCAGGGTCGCGACGGGCAGGAGCGCGAAGCCGGCGGCGACGGACGCGGACGCCGAGTGGGCGATGTCGTGCTCGGGCCAGATGCCGATGAAGTCGAGCGTCACGACGCAGCCGAGGACGACGCAGATCAACGCGAAGGCGAGCCCGGTCAGTCGTTCGCCGTACGTGAGCAGGCTGAGCCCGACCCCGACGGCGGCGACGAGGTAGAGCGCCCAGGCCGCCGCGGGCAGCCACGGGTCGGTGAACTCCGTCCATCGGATGAGGAAGAAGACGATCCCCGCGACGGCTTCGATGCCGGTGAGGACCGCGGCGCCGAGTCCGAGGTAGCCGGCGCCGAGCGAGGCGCCGGGCTTGGCGGCCTGCCGCAGCGAGCGCGCGCCGGTCGAGGTGGAGGGGAGGCCGCGCGCCTGCCGACGTTCGCTGCCCCGGTACCGCTCCCGCGCCTCCCGTCGGGTCCGCGGAGCGGGCTGCACGGTCTCGCCGGGCAGGCCGCGGCTGATGGTGTCCTCGGGGACGCGGCTCATCTGGGTGCCTCCAGGACGACGGTCGTGCCGGATCCCGGCGCGGAGAAGAGCTTCGCGTCGCCGCCGACCTCGCGGAGGCGGTTCACCACGCTCTCCTTGAAGCCGAGCCGTTCGGCACTGACGTGGGTGAGGTCGAAGCCGACGCCGGAGTCGGTGACCATCGCGCGGACCATCTCGTTGTCGTGCACGATCGTGACGTGCGCCTCGCCGACGCCGGCGTGCCGGCGGACGTTCTCGAGGCACTCGCCGAGCGCGAGCAGGAAGGCGTCGAGCACGTTCGACGGCAGCAGGACCTGCCCGGTGCCGTGCCAGCTCACCTCGAGGCCCATGCGGCCGAAGCGCTGCTTGACCGACTCGAGGGTCTGGCCGAGCGGGGACTCTTCCTCGCGGGTGAGCGAGTAGTCGCCGGACTGCTGCGGCTGCGGCGTCGCACCGAGGCGGAGGTGGCGGAGGAGTCGGGCATCCTCGGCGGCCTGCTCACGCATCGCCTGCTCGGAGACGCCCACGCCGGAGTGCGCGAGGAGGGTCAGCGTGGCGAGCACGGTGTCGTGCAGGAGCCGGGCACCCTGTCGTCGCTGCGCCTCGGTCTCGCTCGCCTGGCGTTCGGCGCGGTGCGCGGTGCCGATGCTGTAGATCCGGCGGGCGACGCGCGGGATGCTCCGGGAGATCCAGATCGTCACGACGGCGATGAGCACCCACCCGAGCAGCGCGCCGGTGACCGGGGCGGCGAGGACGCTGCCGCTCGCCCAGACGATCGCGACGACGACGGCCGCCCCGGCGACGATGGTCAGCCCGAGTCCCACGGGCTTCCCGCGCTGGGACATGAGCGGTGCGGAGATGCTGCCGGCGGCGAGGGGCACCACCGCGGAGGCGATGATCGGACGCGCTGTCTCGTCGACGCCGAGCAGCAGGAGTGCGAGCGCGCCGAGGCCCGAGGCGAGGATGAGCGCCGTCCACCACACCGAGCCGTTCCACCCGAAGACCAGGAAGCCGGCGATCATGATCGCGATGCAGGCGAGCCCGCCGAGCAGCGGGACGACCGGGACCGCGAGGGCGCAGATCACCGCGACGACCGACACCAGGGCGCAGACGATGCCGACGACACGGGTCGTCGACCGGAGCAAGCGGTCGCGTTCCTGTGCGATGAAGTCCATCGGTGTCCTGGTCGTGGCGGTGTGGCTGAGGGAAAACCGAGCCTGGTTCAGGCTGGGCACCACGCCATCATTCCACGCGCGACACCCGTTGGGGGGTGTTCGGCGCGCCAGCCCGTGTCGGATGGTGCCGCGATCGTCATTGCAAGCGTTGTGCGTCCAAGAGCCGCCGGAGGTGCGCCCCCACGGCCTCGTGCTCGATCAGGAACCCGTCGTGCCCGAACTCGCTCTCGATCACGGCCGCACGGTCACCGTCGAGGGTGTCCGGCACGCCGGCCGCGATGCGGTGCTGGTCCTCGATCGGGAACAACCGGTCGCTCGACACCCCGACCACGAGCGTGCGGGCCGTCACCTGCGCCAGCGCCGCCGCGATCCCGCCCCGACCGGCTCCGACGTCGTGCGAGTCCATCGCGTGGGTGAGCGTCACGTAGGAGCTCGCGTCGAACCGACGGGTGAACTTGTTGCCGTGGAAGTCGAGGTAGCTCTCGACGGAGAAGCGGCCGTCGTCGCCGAGCGGTGAGACGTCGCTCTGCCACGAGCGGGCGAACCGGCCGTTCAGCTCGTCGGACGCCCGGTAGGTCATCAACGCCATCCGCCGAGCCAGCGCCAGCCCGCGGTGGGGGCCCTCGCCGGCGTCGGCCTCGTAGTAGTCGCCGCCCGCGAACGCCGGGTCCATCTGGATCGCAGCGCGCTGCAGCGAGTTCGCGGCGATCTGGTCGGCGGTGGTCTGCGCCGTGCTCGCCAGCACCGCGAGCCGGGACACCCGTGCAGGGTGGGTGACGGCGAACTCGAGCGCGTGCATGCCGCCCATCGACCCGCCGACGACGGCCGCGAAGACGTCGATGCCGAGCCGGTCGGCCAACTGCGCCTGCACCGCCACCTGGTCGCGCACGGTGACGAACGGGAAGCGGGATCCCCACTCGAGGCCGTCCGGCGACACCGACGACGGCCCGGTCGTGCCCTGGCAGCCGCCGAGCATGTTCGGCGCGACGACGAACCACCGGTCGGTGTCGATCGCCCGGCCGGGGCCGACGACGTCGCCCCACCAGCCGGCGGTGCGGTGTCCGGGCCCGGGTGCCCCGGCGACGTGCGAGTCGCCGGTCAGCGCGTGGAACACCAGGACAGCGTTGTCGCGGTCGGCGTTGAGCGTGCCCCAGGTCTCGTACGCCACGCGCACGGCGGGGATGCGTCCACCCCGCACCCACTGCTCACCGAGGGACGCGAAGTGCCGGGAGCCGGGGTGGTCGCCCGGGCGCCAGGCGCCGGTCACCGGGGGCTTGCCGAGCGTGCCGAGTTCGGTTCCGGGCACGAGGGTGGACGGCACGGAGTCCTCGGGGGTCGTCTGCCAGTCCATCGGGTCCAGTCTGCCGGGAGGCGCGGCGCGGGCCGCCAGTGTTACGTCACGTCCGGCGCGTCGCGGGTCCACTGCGGCGGGTCGCGGGCGCTCGCGGCTGCGTGCGTGCGGGTGCGGCTGCGTGCGCGCGCATGTTCCGACATCGCACTCGTCGTTCGACGCGTGGATCGTCGCACCATGCACACGCACCGGATGTGTGCGCAACCAACGACGTCCCACGAGTCGATCGACTCGTGGGACGTCGCATGGTGCACACGCATCGAGCGCGAGGGCC
>NZ_JABXGF010000072.1:0-14621 GCF_025407985.1 Curtobacterium sp. C2H10
GTAGGACGCCGCCGGACTCAACGTTACGAATACCAGGGAACCCCTGACCACCACGTGGTCAGGGGTTTTCTGCGTTTGCGGGTCCTCCACAGCCTCTCGTGGCGGTCGGTGCCGGGCCGGTAGGATCGTCGTGTCATGACTGCGCCATTCACCACCGCTTCCGGTTCCGATGTCCGTGTCCGCTTCTGCCCGAGCCCGACGGGGACGCCGCACGTCGGACTGATCCGTACTGCGCTGTTCAACTGGGCGTACGCGCGGCACACCGGCGGCAAGCTCGTGTTCCGCATCGAGGACACCGACGCCGCCCGTGACAGCGAGGAGTCCTACCAGCAGATCCTCGAGGCACTGCGCTGGCTCCGGCTCGACTGGGACGAGGGCGTCGAGGCCGGCGGCCCGCACGGTCCGTACCGGCAGTCCGAGCGGACGGACGTCTACGAGGACGTCATCGCGAAGCTCAAGGCCTCCGGACACGTCTACGAGTCCTTCGTCACCCCCGAGGAGATGGAGGCCCGCAACAAGGCCGCCGGGCGTGACCCGAAGCAGGGCTACGACAACCACGAGCGCGACCTCACCGACGCCGAGCGCCAGGCCTTCCGCGACCAGGGGCGTGAGCCGGCACTGCGGCTGCGCGTGCCCGACCGCGACCTGAGCTTCGAGGACCTCGTGCGCGGTGAGATCACCTTCAAGCAGGGCACCTTCCCGGACTTCGTGGTCGTCCGGCCGAACGGCAAGCCGCTGTACACCTTCACCAACCCGGTGGACGACGCGCTGATGGGCGTGACGCACGTGCTCCGCGGCGAGGACCTCCTGTCGTCGACGCCACGCCAGATCGCCCTGTACGAGGCCCTGTACGAGGTCGGCCTCGCCGAGTTCATCCCGGTGTTCGGGCACCTGCCGTACGTCATGGGGGAGGGCAACAAGAAGCTCTCGAAGCGCGACCCCGAGTCGAACCTGTTCCACCACCGTGCCGCCGGGATGATCCCCGAGGGGCTCGTCAACTACCTCGCGCTGCTCGGGTGGTCGATCGGTCCGGACCGCGACGTGTTCACGGTCGACGAGATGGTCCAGGCGTTCGAGGTCTCCGACGTCAACCCGAACCCCGCGCGCTTCGACCACAAGAAGGCCGAGGCGATCAACGGTGACCACATCCGCCTGCTGGACGCCGACGACTTCCGCGGGCGGCTGCTGCCGTACCTGTCGGGCATCGTGTCGGATCCGGTGACGCCGGAGCAGCTCGAGATCCTCACGAAGGCGGCGCCGCTCGTCCAGGAGCGCATGCAGCTCCTCGGCGAGGCACCGGGGCTCCTGGCGTTCCTCTTCACGTCGGACGACGCGCTCGAGATCGACGAGGACGCCCTGGGGACCCTCAAGGCCGACGCCGGTGACGTGCTCCGCGCGAGCATCGCCGCGCTCGAGCCGCTCGACGACTGGACGACGGCCTCGATCGAGGGCGCGCTCCGTGCGGCGCTCATCGACGGTCTCGGCCTGAAGCCCCGTGTGGCGTTCGGTCCGCTGCGCGTCGCGGTGTCTGGTCGACGGATCAGCCCGCCGCTGTTCGAGTCGATGGAGATCCTGGGCAAGGAGTCCACCGTCACGCGCCTGCGTCGCCTCGCGGACCGCTGACGTGGCCGAACGGCAGGGTGACGCGGCCGACCGGCAGGCTGACGCAGCCGAGCGGCTGACGGTCGACGTCGTCGTCGTCGGTGCCGGCCCGGCCGGGCTCAGCGCCGCCCTCAACCTCGTCCGTGCGAAGCGCACCGTGCTCCTCGTGGACGCCAACCGCCCCCGGAACGCCGCCACGCTGCGGTCGCACGGGTTCCTGACGCGCGACGGTGTCTCACCCCTCGAGCTCCGGAAGCTCGGGCGCGCAGAGGTCGAGGCCTACGCCGAGGCCACGGTCGTGCAGACGGTCGTGGACCGGATCGCGCCGGAGGGCGACCGGTGGCTCGTGCACGGTGCCTGGCGCGGCACCGAGGTCGAGGCGACGGCCCGTGCCGTCGTGCTCGCGACGGGCCTGCGCGAGGAGTTCCCGGCGCTCCCGATGCTCCGCGCGTTCTACGGCACCGCGGTGCACAGCTGCGTCGAGTGCGATGCCTACGAGAAGGCCGGCGAGCCGTTGGCGTTCCTCTGCGAGACGGACGACGTCGTCGATCGCGCCCTGCTGCTCGCGGCGTGGGCGGACGACCTCATCGTGTACACGAACGGCATCGCGCCGCTCGACGACGCCGGCCGTGCGCGTCTGGCCGCAGCGGGCGTGCGCGTCGACGAGCGGGCCGTGGCAGACCTCGAGGGGGACCGCTCCGGGATGACCGGCGTCCGCCTCGCAGACGGGCACGTGGAGCCGCGGACGGGTGGGTTCGTCCGGCCCCGGTGGCACGCCGACCTGGACTGGGTCGACGCGGACCTCCGCCGCGACGCCGAGGGGCTCGTCGTGGTCGACCGCTCCGGACGGACGAGCGTGCCCGGGCTGTACGCCGTGGGCGACGTGACGCCACCCGGACCGGAACAGCTGATCGTGGCGGCCGGCCACGGGGCGGTCACGGCCGCCGCGGTGCACCGGGATCTCGTCGGTGGTCTCACGGACCTCCGGGATGCTGTACAGTAGTTGATCGTGCCCCGGGCAACCGGGACCGAAGGCCTCCGGGCCTTTGGGGTATGGTGTAATTGGCAACACAGCGGTTTCTGGTACCGTCGTTCTTGGTTCGAGTCCAGGTACCCCAGCACTCGTAGAACAAGCCCCCGGGATCTCCCGGGGGCTTGTTCCGTTTTGGGCGCAGAAGCCGCGTGACACGCCAGGCGACGAACCGACACGCCAGGCCACAGCCCGACACGCCAGGGCGGCCGATCAGGTCAGGACTGCGCCCTGCTCTTCCGGTACGCGACCACCCAGTCCACGAGCACGTGCCCGGATGCGTCGGCCGGCACCTCGGCGTCGTGGATGATCGTCTCCGCCTGCAGCGTCACGCGCATCGGCGTCGTGGGCACCGCGCCCGGGACCGTCTCGAGCAGCTCGTCGTCCCAGTAGAAGCGCACCGCGTCGGCGGTCCACTCGACGGTCGCGACGTGCCAGTCGGTCTGCCCGCCGGACACCACCGTCGGGTCCTCGGGCAGGAACGTCATCGCCTCGGTCGCGGGGTCGTAGCTGCCCGGGATCGCCGACACCGGGCGGACGTCGCCGGTGAGGTCCCCCTCGGGCCAGTCGATCTCGCCCTCGTTCCAGTCGCCGGACAGCGGCCAGAGGATCATGACGAACTTGTAGCCGGGGACCTCGTCGGCGCGGTACCGGATCGAGACGCGCTGGTGCGTGTACGCCCGGTAGCCGGCGGGGAGGACCGTCGCCACGAGGGGCTGGGACCCGTTGCTGCGGAGGTGGAAGTCGAGCACCGAGTCGTGCACCGACACCACCTGGTCGGGGGAGTAGAGCCCCTTGCCCGACGTGTCCCGCATCCCGCTGTACTCCGCCATCCGCGGGTACACCGCGAGGAGTTCGCCGAGCGCGGCGTCGAGGTCGAAGTCCTGTGCGAGGTAGGGGACCCACCGCGTCCCCTCGGACTCGAGCGCCCCGGTGGGCATGCGTTCGGCGCGGGCGGTCGAGTCACCGGCACGCGTGGGCAGCACGACGGCCGTGGTGCCGGCGACCACGGCGACCCCCGCGATGCCGGCGATCGTCACGCCGCGGCGCAGGAAGGACCGCCGGGTGGTCATCCGGTGACGTGCCCCGGGCTCATGCTGCATCGCGCACCTCGTAGATCCGGACTCCGTCGCGGTCGTAGCGGAGGGTGCCCTCGTCGGCCACGGACCGCTCGATGGCGTCGATCTGCGCGCCGGTGAGCGTCCCGCGGGTCACGGCGTCGGCCCGCTGCGCTTCCGAGAACACGAGCCAGGAGTGTCCGCCCTGGTCGCGGTCCTGCAGGACACCGGTGAGGTCGTCGGCCGTCATGCCCTTCGGGAACCACGCGGCCTCGCTCTGCAGCGAGTCGACCTGGCCCCAGTGGCGGAGGAAGTTCTCGTAGTTCCCGCCGATGATCGACGGGAAGCTGCCGACGGTCGTGAGGGTGTCGTCGGCCTGGAACCGGCCGTCGAGCCACTTCGCCGCGGCCACGTCGGCCGGTGCGGTCTGGTTCGCCTGCTCGGTCTGGAACGTGGCACCGAGGAACAGCGCGGTGGTCACGGTCAACACAAGGGCCGTGGCGGCGATGCGGAGCCGGCGGCCGTGGAAGGCGTGGACGGCTGCGATCGCCAGGAACGGCGCGGAGAACAGGACGACGCGGAACTTCGCCTCGCCGCCGTAGCTCTGCCCGAGCACGAGCACGATCGGGCAGGCCGCCAGCCAGAGCACCAGGAGGGCGCGTCGGGCGTGCCCACCGCGGACCATCCGGACGAGTCCGATGACGGCGCACACGGCGACGAGTGCCGTGATCCCGAGGACCGCGCGGGACTGCAGGGTCGTCGCGATCGACGGGATGGCGATCGACGTCGACGCGGCGGTGACGTTGCTCACCGGGTCGAAGCCGGTGGTGAGACCGAACTTCTCCTGGATGTAGTCGAGGTTCGGCACGAGGTAGAGCAGGGGGAGCAGCGTCAGCGGGACGGCGAGCCACCAGGGGCGGAGGAAGCCGAGCACGAGGAGCGGCACGAACGCGGCGACGACCACGAACGGGGTCAGCTGGTGCGAGGCCGTGATGACGAACTGCAGGACGACGACGAGCGCCACCGCCGCGACCACGGCGGCCCGCGTCGGCGTGGCGACCGCCTCGGCCACGGGGGAGCGGCGTGCACGGAGCAGCCGGCCGGTCAGCGTCGCGCTCCACCGCCCGATCACGTTGGGCTCGCCGCGGAGGACGGTCAGCGCGACCAGGACCGCCGCGAGGAACAGGAAGAACGCGAACGCCTGCGGGGAGTAGTAGTCCTGCCCGACCCAGTTCGCGGCGCTGAACAGGACCGCGGCGACGTACGCCCAGCGGCCGTTCGCACCGAGTGCCCGTGCGATCCCGAGGACGAGTGCCCCGTCGGCGAGGGCGAACGCGAGTTCCGTCCAGCGCACCGGGTCCGCCGCGTCGAGCGTGCCGGTGGCGGCGCCGAGGAACGCGCTGAAGCTGAAGAACCCGGGCCAGCGGTTGTAGATGTCGATCGACGGGTCGACGGCGCCGTGCTGCAGGATGTACGCGGTCACCGCGATGTGCTTGAACACCCACGGCGGTCGGGGCTCGGCGGCGATCAGGTTCGAGGTGCCGTACATGACGAGCAGGAGGACGCCCGAGGACACCGCGCGGACCACCACGTGGTGGCGACGGTCGACGAGTGTCACCAGGGCGACGACGAACACCAGTGCGGCGCCAGCCCACCAGACCGCGGGCAGTGCAGCCAGGAGGCCCCACTCGCCCAGTCCGGTCGAGTCCGTCTGCGCGACACCCACCGCCCAGAGCGCGGCTCCGGTGACGAGGACGCCCGACGCGGCGACGGTGCGGACCAGGACCGCGGTCGGCAGGGCCGACCGCGCGCGGGCCGACCTGGGCGCGGTGCGCGCGGTCTGGACGCCCTGGCCGAGCGACACCCACCCGGCGACGAGCAGGAGGAGCCCGGCGGCGGGCAGCGGGACCCACTGCCCCGTCCAGACCATCGCGAGCCCGAGGACCGCGTCGATCGCGGCACTGGACGCGACGACGAGTCCGGCGCGCCCGATCGGCTCGCGGAGCCCGAGCAACCGGACCACCGGCAGACCCGGGACGACCAACAGCGCGACGAGCACGACGGCCGTGCGGAGCGGACCGGACGCGTCGGCCGCGATGAGGGCGGCTCCGGCGAAACCGAGTCCCGCGGCGACGAGGGACGGCACCGGTGAGGTCGGCAGCACGCGGGTTCCGTGGCGGAGCGACATCCTGGTGGGGGTCGTGGTGGCGGTCACTGCTCGACCACCGCGATCGACTGACGCATCGAGCGTCCCTTCGGGTCTGGGCCGGCGACTGGCAGCGGCCTTGCGGGTGTCACGACGGTAACCGGGGGCCGAGGGCGCACGGGAGAGCGGTCACCGGGAAGTGCGGAGGGCCTGCGGCATTGCGGGATCACGCACGCGTGGCGGGCGTCGAGCGAGGAGAAACCGCACGGTTCCGCCTGCTCGTTGACCCCCGCCGTCCCCGCAGCGACGGTGGGATGGCCGGCTGCGACCGCGCACGTCCCCCGACACGAGACAGGCTCTCCCATGACCGACACCATCCAGCGCTCGCTCCCGCCCCGCGTCGAGCTCGCCCGCCCGATGTCGAGCGCCGTCGACCCCACCTGGGGCGGTGCCGTGTGGGTCGGTGCCGTCGACCTCGCCGAGGTCCCCGGGGACGACGCCGGCACGGTGGGGCTGCACGACGCCGCCGGTCACCGGTCGGCCAGGCTCCTCGTCCGCGACGGCGTGGCACCCCTCGGGTTCGTCGACCTGCCGGTGTCCGACGAGACGATCGAGGTCGCCGCGCTCCGTGCCGCCGTCGCCGCCCTGCCCGCCGTCCCGCAGCCGCCGATCCCGGTGCGTCTGCCGAGCACCTCCGTCGTCCTGTGCACCCGTGACCGCGCCGACCAGCTCGGCGCCGCCCTCGACTCGCTGCTCGCCCTGGACCACCCCGACTTCGAGGTCGTCATCGTCGACAACGCGCCCTCCGACGAGTCGACGCGCGAACTCGTCGAGGCCCTCGACGACGACCGCGTGCGGTACGTCCGCGAACCCGTCCCGGGCCTCTCGAGCGCACGCAACGCCGGCGTCCTGGCCGCGCGGCACGAGATCGTCGCGTTCACGGACGACGACGTCGTGGTCGACCGGGCGTGGCTCCGTGCCGTCGCCTCGGGGTTCTCCCGCGGGGACGACGTCGTCTGCGTCAGCGGACTCGTCGCCAGCGGTGAGCTCCGCACCCCCACGCAGCGGTACTTCGACGAACGGGTGACCTGGTCGCGCAACCTCGTGCCGCGCGTGCACCGCCTGTCGGCACCGCCCGTCGACCGGCCGCTCTTCCCGTTCGCGGTCGGTGACTACGGCACGGGTGCGAACTTCGCGATGCGGCGGTCGGCGATCACCGACCTCGGCGGCTTCGACGAGGCACTCGGCGTCGGCACGGTCACCGGCGGCGGCGAGGACATCGACATGTTCTCGCGCGTCGTGCTCTCGGGCGCCGCGCTCGTCGTCGAACCCGCGGCGCTGGTCTGGCACCGGCACCGTGCGGACCTCCCGGCGCTCCGGAAGCAGGCGGAGGGCTACGGCACCGGACTCGGGGCCTGGCTCACGAAGATCGCCCTGCAGCCCCGCACGCTCGGGATGGCGCTGCAGCGCGCCCCGCGGGCCGTGCGCCACCTCGTCTCGGGCACCGCCGCCGAGCCGGCCGTCACCCCGGCAGCGGCACCGGTCGCCGTCGGCACCGCGGACGCGCCGCTCGACGACGCCGCGTTCCTCCGCGAGGTCGGACGGATGCGCTGGGTCGAGCTCCTGGCCGTCGGGCGTGGTGTGCTCCGCTACGGGCGGTCCCGCCGCACCGTCCGCGCCCGCGAGCGCACAGCGAACCGATAGGTCCGTCACCGGGGATCCACGGCGGATCGCGAGGATGCGCCAAACCGCAGGATCCCCGCACGGCGCTCCTCGGCCCCTCGATCGGGGGCGTCCGGTCGGCTTACCGTCCTCCAAGCACCAGCAGCGCACCACCGGCCCGCACGACCCAGGGGAGAAGCAATGCGTCCGACACACCCGACAGCGCGTCACCGGACGGTCGAACCGGCCGTCCCGGCATCCGACGACCACTCGGTCCTCGACCGGTGGACGCGCGTCGTCGCAGCGTTCCCCGAGTCCCCGGCGCTCGCCGGTGCCGGGACCGCCCGCACGTTCGCCGAGACGGACCGGACGGTCCGGGCGCTCGCCGCACGGCTCACCGAGGTCCTCCGGCCCGACGACCGCACCGGCGCCGGCGTCGGACCCGAGCGCACCGGCGCGTCGGTCCCGGTGGGGATCATGGCCGGGCACACGACCGAGACCGTGGTGGGCATGCTCGCGCTGATCGCCGCCGGGCGGACGATCGTCGTGCTCGACGACCACCTGCCCGAGGCACGCCTGCAGCACGTCGTCACGCTCGCGGGGATCGCCGAGGTGCTCGCCGACGACACCCGTGCGGACCTCGCCGCCGCGGTCCTCGGCCCGGACGGCACCGTGCACGACCTCGACGCCCTCATCGCGACGAGCACCGAGCAGGCCGCGACCGGCAGCGCGACCGCCGCCGGCACCGCGACCGGCACCGTCGCCGACCCCGCAGCGACCTCTCGCCCCGGTGGCACCGACCCCGCCGCGATCGTCTTCACCTCGGGCTCCACGGGCCTGCCGAAGGGCGTCGCGATGACGCACCGACAGCTCCTCCGGAACACCGAGCAGAGTGCCTGGAGCGCCGACTACCGCCCGGGCGACCTCGTGGGCGTCGTGCTGCCGCTTTCCTTCGCCGCAGGCATCCTCACCACGCTCGACAGCATGCTGAGCGGGGCCGCCGCGGTCCTGCTCGACGCACGCGACCTCGGGACCGAGCGACTCCTCGAGGGCATGGCCGCCGAGGACGTCACCGCAGTGGTCTGCACGCCGCACCTGCTCCGGTCGGTCGTCTCCACCGTGCGCGACCGCGGCACGGACCTGCACCCCGCGCTCGCCGGGCTCCGGCTCGTCATGACGGTCGGCGAGCCGATCACCGGCACCGACGTGCACGCCGCTCGCCCGGTCCTCGGCGCCCGCACGGTCCTCTGGAACGGGTTCGGGTCGAGCGAGATGGGGGCGGTCTCGTACTTCCCGGTCGGTCCGGACGACGCCGTCCCGAACGGCGTCGTGCCGGCCGGGTACGTGCCGCCGGGCAAGACCGCCCGGGTCCTCCGCGAGGACGGTACCGCCGCCGCGACGGGGGAGACCGGCCAGCTCGTGGTCATCGGAGACGGCATGACCGCCGGCTACTGGGGCGCGCCCGAGAAGACGAGCGAGCACCTCTCCGTCGACGAGGACGGCACCCCGCTGTGGCGCCAGGGTGACCTCGCCCGCGTCGAGGAGGACGGCTGCCTGGTCCTGCTCGGCCGCGACGACGACGCCGTGAAGGTCCGCGGGTACCTCGTCGAGCCGAGCGAGGTCGAGGCGGCGCTCCGTGCCGTCGAGGACGTGCACGACGTCGTCGTCACCGCCCTCGTCGACCCGCCCGCCGTCACGCGCCTCGTCGCCTACGTCGTCGGCCGTCCCGGTCGCCGCACCCCGGCGCCGGCGGCCCTGCGCCGCGCACTGCGGGCGACGCTGCCCGAGTACATGGTGCCGGCGGCGATCGTCCCGATGCCCGAACTGCCGCGCAACGAACGCGGCAAGGTCGACCGGGCGAAGCTACCCGGTGCGCCGTCGCTCGAGGTCGAGATGGTCGAGGGCGAGTACGACCAGTGGGAGCTCGTCGTCGGGCAGATCTGGGCCGAGGTGCTCGGACTCCGCGGCGTGCACCTCGACGAGGACTTCACCGCGCTCGGCGGCGACTCGCTCTCCGCCGAGGAGATGCTCGCGATCGTGCAGGCCCGGCTCGGCGTCGACCTCCGCGCGTCGGAGCTCCTCGAACAGCCCACCCTGCGCGCCTTCGCCCGACGGGTGCGCTCGGGGGCGAAGTCGCTGCCGAGCCACCCCGACGTCGTCAAGGTCTCCGAGGCCCGCGTCCCCGGGCGCCCGCCCGTGTTCTGCCTCAGCGGGGCCGGAGCCCTCGGCCTGACGTTCCTGCCGCTGTCCCGGTACCTGCCCGAGCACGACGTGTACGCCTTCCAGCAGCACGGTCTCGAGCGACGGGCGATCCCGGACTGGAGCATCCAGCGCACCGCGCGCCGCACCGTCGAGCTCATGCGCATCGTCCAGCCCCGCGGACCGTACCTGCTCGTCGGGCACTCCCTCGGCGGCCTCGTCGCCCTCGAGGTGGCGAAGCTCCTCACCGAGGGCGGCGAGCGGGTCGAGCACGTCGCGATCCTGGACAGCTACCTGCCGCGCAGCAGCACCGAGCAGGCGCAGCTGCACTTCGGCCGGATGGCGGAGAGCCCGGTGCGCAACCCGGCGCTCCGAGCACTCAAGCGCGGGCTCGACCGGGCGGCGAAGCGCATCCTGCCCGCCGGCGTGCCGGTGGGCGAGGAGTTCGCCAAGCGCGTCCGCGCCTACGGTGCCGGCGTCCTCCGCTACGGCGGGCAGAAGGACTTCGACGCCCTCTTCGACCAGGCCACGATCGTGACGCGGCGGCACACGCCCTCGCCCTACGACGGCACGGCGACGTTCGTGCTCGCCGACGGCAACCCCGACGTGGACGGCTGGAACGACGTGCTCCGCGGTGCGACCACCACGGTGCGCATCGAGAGCGAGCACAGCTCGCTCCTCCGCGAGCCGCACGTCGCCGAGCTGGCGACCGCCTTGCGCGCCGCCTTCACGACGCAAGAGGCGCGTCCCTGACGCGACCAGCGAGGGCCCTGGAGGCGCGGGGCGGGCCCGCCCCGCGCCTCCAGGGCCCTCGTGCGTGCCGACACGCCACCCGGCCGCGGCTTGCGGGTTTCCGTATCCGCACTCGGGGGTCCGCAACCAGTGCCCACCCGCATTGACCAGCCCCGTCCGCCGGACGATGGTTGGTCCAAGCCCAGGGAACGGTGTACCCCCGTTCCGACGCCCACCCAGCGCCGGGTCCTCCCTCGACCACTCCCGCATGCAGCCTGAACCCGACAGGAGCACCATGTCCGCCAGCACCGTCCGACCCCGAGACCCCCGCGTCTCGGTCGTCATCCCCGCGAGGAACGAGGCCCGCAACCTCGAGATCATCCTCCCGCAGCTCCCGCCCGTCTACGAGGTGATCCTCGTCGACGGCAACTCGGTGGACGACACCATCGCGACGGCGCAGCGCCTCATGCCGACGATCAAGGTCGTGCAGCAGACCCGCAAGGGCAAGGGCAACGCGCTCGCCTGCGGCTTCGAGGCCGTGACCGGCGACGTCGTCGTCATGTTCGACGCCGACTGCTCCGCCGACGCCGCCGAGATCCCGCGCTTCGTGCAGGCGCTCGTCGACGGTGCCGACGTCGCGAAGGGCTCCCGCTACGCACCCGGTGGCGGCAGCGACGACATCACGATCATCCGCGGCCTCGGCAACAAGGGGCTCAACATGATCTCCAACGTGCTGCTCCGTGCGCGGTACACCGACCTCTGCTACGGCTACAACGCCTTCTGGGCGGACACGCTGCCGACGATCGGGCTGCTGTCGTCGACGCTCCCGCAGCCGACCGACGGCTCGATGCGCTGGGGTGACGGCTTCGAGATCGAGACGATCCTGACCTGCCGCTGGTCCGCCGCGGAGTTCGCGATCACCGAGGTGCCGAGCCACGAGAAGCTCCGCGTGCACGGCACCAGCAACCTCAACGCGGTCAGCGACGGCATCCGTGTCCTGAAGTCGATCATGCACGAGCGTCGTCGTGCCCGCGAGGCCAAGGCCCGCATGCGCCTCATGCCGACCCCGGTCTCGGGCCTCGTGGTCCCGGCCGCCGTGCCGGCGATGGACGAGGAAGCGGCGTGAGCGTCGCGACGGTCGCCGTCGTCATCTGCGCCTACACGCAGCAGCGCTGGGGTGACCTGCAGGACGCGGTCGAGTCGGCGAAGCGCCAGCCCGACGCGACCGAGGTGATCGTCGTCATCGACCACGAGCCGGAGCTGTTCCGCCGTGCGGCCGCCCGCTGGCCGGAGCTCCGCGTCGTCGAGAACGCCGAGGACCGCGGCCTCTCGGGTGCGCGCAACACCGGCGTCGCACTCACCGAGGCCGACGTCGTCGCCTTCCTGGACGACGACGCGACGGCTGACCCGGACTGGCTGATGCACCTCGTCGAGGCGCTCGAGCTGCCCGACGTCGTCGGTGTCGGCGGCCGGGCGACCCCGTCGTGGCCGACCGCGACCGGCGCCGGGCCCTACCCGGACGAGCTGCTCTGGATCGTCGGGTGCAGCTACACCGGCCTCCCCACCACGTCCGCGGACGTCCGCAACGTCATCGGGTCGAGCATGGCCTTCCACCGTGACGTCGTGCTCGCCGCCGGCGGCTTCCGCTCCGGCATCGGTCGCGTCGGCAACCACCCGCTGGGGTGCGAGGAGACCGAGCTGTGCATCCGCATCGCCCGGATCCGTCCCGGCGCCCGCATCCGCTTCGAGCCGCGCTCGAACGTCTCGCACCGGGTCTCCCCGGACCGCGTCACGATGCGGTACCTGCGGCGCCGGAGCTACTACGAGGGCATCTCGAAGGCCGTGCTGAGCCGCCGGGTCGGTGCCCGCGACTCGCTCTCGAGCGAGTCGACGTACCTCACCCGGGTCCTGCCCGGCGCGGTGCTCCGCGAGCTCGGGGCCCTCGGTCGCGGTGGGGGCCTCCGTGCCCTGGCGATCGTGACCTCGGCGGTCTCGACCGTGTTCGGCTACGCCGTCGGCCGTGTCTTCGGCACCGTCGTGGTCCGTGCACCCGCCCCGGTGTCCGCGCCCGTGCAGCAGCCCGTCGGCGCTCCCTGACCGACACCCACCCACCCGACCCACCCACGCACAGAAGACGACATGCAGCGAGACGCCCCGACCCCGAGTGCCACCATCCGACGCCGTTGGAAGGTGGCACTCGCGGTCGCGGCAGCGGTCATCACGGGCGCCACCGTCTCGGCGCCGAGCCTCCTCGCGCCGTCGAGCGCCGGTGCGGCGACCACCGCGGACTGCAGCGCGGGGAAGGTCCTCACCGTCGTCGCGCACGCCGACGACGACCTGCTGTTCGAGGGCACCGAGCTCCGCAAGGACATCGACGCGGACAAGTGCGTCCGCTCGGTCATCGTCACCGCCGGGGACGCGGGCAAGTCCGCCACGTACTGGAAGGGCCGGCAGACGGGCCTCGAGGCCGCCTACGCGAACCTCGCCGGCGTCACGAACGCCTGGACCTCGGGCTCGGTCAGCGCCGGTGGCAAGACCCTCGTGACGCGCACCCTGACGGCGGACCCGCGGCTCAGCCTGGTCTACCTGCAGCTGCCGGACGGCAACATCGACGGCTCCGGGTTCGCCGCCACCCGGTACCAGAGCCTGCAGAAGCTCTACCAGCGCTCGATCACGAGCATGAGCACGGTCTCCGGTGCGACCTACGGGACCACCTACACGCTCGCCCAGCTCCAGGCCACCGTGCTCGCGCTGATGAACGGGTACGGGCCGCAGGAGGTGCACACCCTCGACCACGTCGGCACCTACGGCGACGGCGACCACAGCGACCACCACACCGTCGCGTACCTCACCAAGTCGGCGCAGCAGCAGCTCACGACGGCGAGCACGCTCACCGGGTACATGGGGTACCCGATCGCGGACAAGCCCTCGAACCTCACCGCCGCGCAGACGCAGGCGAAGGGGAACGCGTTCTTCGCCTACTCCGCGTACGACGCCGAGACCTGCGCCTCGGTGGCGTCGTGCTCGTCGCGTCCCGAGGGCTCGTGGCTCAGTCGTGAGTACACCGTCGGCACGCAGACACCCACCGACCCGGGCACCGGTTCGGGCGGGTCCGTCGGAGCCGACGTGACCGCCGGTGCGGCCGTCACCGCGAGCAGCGAGAACCCCGCGGACGGGCAGACCGCCGTGAAGGCCGTCGACGGCGTCGCGAGCGGCTACCCCGACGCGCCGACCGCCGAGTGGGCGACCCGCGGGGGCGGCACCGGTTCGTGGCTGCAGCTCGCGTGGTCGAGCCCGGTGACGCTCGGCGCCGTGGACCTCGCGGACCGTCCGAACGCCGACGACCAGGTCACGGCCGGCACGCTGACGTTCTCCGACGGGAGCAGCGTCGCCGTGCCGACGCTCGACAACGGCGGCGCGTTCACCCGCGTCACCTTCTCGTCCCGGCAGGCCAGCTCGGTGAAGTTCACCGTCACCGCCGTCAGCGCGACGACGCGCAACGTCGGCCTGGCGGAGATCCGGACGTTCGCCCCGGGCACCACGACGCCGACGCCCACGCCGACCCCGACGCCCACGCCCACCCCGACACCGACCCCGACGCCCACGCCCACCCCGACGCCGACGCCGACGCCGACCCCCGGGGGCGCGACCGACGTCACGGGCTCGGCGACCGCCACCGCGGCGTGGGACGACACCTCGACCGGGCAGACCGCCGCCAAGGCGATCGACGGAGTCGTCAGCGGCTACCCCGACAACACGACCGCCGAGTGGGTCGCTCCCTGGGGCACGACCGGTGTCTGGTTGCAGCTCGACTGGTCCTCGTCGAAGGCGGTGAACCGGGTCGTCCTGTACGACCGACCGAACGGCGACGACCAGGTCACGAGCGGCACCCTGACGTTCTCCGACGGCAGCCAGGTGGCGGTCGGGACACTCCCGAACGACGCGTCGCCGCTCACGGTGGACTTCTCGGCGCGGAACGTCACGTGGGTCCGGTTCACCGTCACCGGGGTGTCGGCGAGCACGCGGAACGTCGGCCTGGCCGAGTTCCGGGCGTTCACCGGCTGACCCGGGAGCACCCGACGGACGGGAGGCGCGGTGCCGGTGGGCACCGCGCCTCCCGTCCGTCGTCCGCGCGCGTCGCGGGTCGCGGGTCGCGGGCGCAGCGTGCGAGGTTCCGCGCACGGTGCGGCCC